>JAAZKL010000252.1 GCA_012799845.1 Clostridiaceae bacterium | reverse complement strand
GGAAGAGCAATATCGTCACTGTTATGTTGAACATCGTATGGAAGTTGGCTATCTGCCTTGAACCGTTGCCGGGCGACAGGGATTCCACGAAAAGGACCAGGCCCGGGAAGAGCATGAGCAATATAAGGTAGACGATGGTGCCTATAATGTTGAACAACAGGTGTATCCCCGCAGTACGTTTGGAGTTGGTGCTGTTTCCTATCGCGAAGATTATCGCTGTTATGCATTTACCGATATTCATCCCCAGCACGACATAAACCGCAGAATCCAATCCGACCAGCCCTATTGCGGCAAACGACTGCAGTATGCCGACCGAGGCGGACGAACTCTGGATGATCGCAGTAAAAACAGCTCCTGCGAGAATGCCTATGACAGGATTTTTGAAATTGACAAGGATATTCCTGAAAGTTTCATTGTCCCGCAGCGGCTCCATAGCGTCGGCCATGAGACCCAGCCCTACGAAAAGGATACCAAAGCCAAGCACTATTTCCCCTATCCTGGCGATTTTCCTCTTCTTTACGAATACTGTCATCAGCATTCCTGTAAAAAGTATAAAAGGAGCCACATCCGAGAGTTTAAACGCGATAAGCTGACCTGTTACTGTAGTTCCTATATTCGCACCCATTATGACACCGGTTGCCTGAAGCAGCGACATAAGCCCTGCGTTTACAAAGCCGATGACCATGACAGTGGTGGCAGATGAACTTTGTATCAGCGCTGTTACTCCGGTCCCGACACCTACGGCTGCAAAGCGGTTAGTCGTCAGAAGTTCCAGGACGCGTCTCATCCTGTCGCCCGCCACTTTTTCCAGCCTGTCAGACATCATTTTCATACCGTACAGGAACATGCCAAGACCGCCAAGCAGCAGAAAAATCATATAGACAGACATAGTTCCCCCCTGGTTCGATTATTGGGCAATACTGCCGAAATTACTCGAAAATTACTATAATAAGTATATAGCATAATAAAGTATCTGTCACTCCGGTTCATACTATTCTTCACCACACGGATGCCTTGCGGATACATTCCGGATCCGTCAGTCCGATGTCATGCCTTCAGGGATCTTTCAACAAAGCTGCTGTCGGGCAGCAACGTCCGTACAAAACTGAAATTGCCGGCTAATTGAAAAAGAATATGCCACCGGTAAATAGAAAGAAGATTGACTGGCCTTTTCATATAATTTAATATATTACTATACAGGAGTTACATTATGGACACAATGAATAAAGTGAGCCTGAAAAAACTCGGAATATTCGGTTTGGTCATCATATCAGTTGTGGGCGGGGTCTTTCTGTCCGTAAAGCTGGCTTTCTTCCTCATGCCCTTCCTTATAGCTTTTGCCCTGTCTTCACTGATGGAGCCGCTCATCAGGGTACTGGACAGCAAGCTGCGCATTAAAAGAAAATTCTCGGCGCCAATAATCCTTCTCCTGCTGCTGGCGATTATCGTAACTCTTGTCGTGCTCGGAGTCCTGAGGCTGATCGAGGAGATAAAGTGGCTTATCGCTTCTGCTCCGGGCTTCTTCTCAAATCTGTACACAAAGATATCAGAACTGATGATAAAGGGTGAGGAATATATCGAATGGTTGCCTGTGGAGATCACGGACAACCTGGGAGTCATTATCTCCAACCTCTCAAATACCGTAACAAACTTCGGGAAAGCATTGGTGAAAGGTGCCTTTGTCACCGCTATTTCGCTGCCTGAAGCCATCATATTTACCATTATTACGATACTGGCAACATATTTTATGGCAAAAGACCGGCACAGGATCGCTTCAGTAATCAGGCACCACCTGCCTGCAACCTGGGTCAACCGTATCCTTACGCTCAAGAAAGATCTGTTCATGGCAATATTCGGCTATCTTAGGGCCGCGCTCATAATGATGGTCATAACATTCACTGAATTATTTATAGGGCTTAGTATCATCCAGGAGAAATATGCCCTGCTCCTCGCATTCCTGATCGCCCTCATCGACGCGCTCCCGGTGCTCGGCGCCGGAGGCGTTCTGATACCATGGTCCATCTATTCATTTATTGCAGGCGATATCAGGATGGGCGTATCGGTCATAATCCTGTATTTTGTCGTGCTGGTCGTACGCCAGATCGCAGAACCGAAGGTGGTAGGCCAGCAGATCGGCGTACACCCGCTGCTGACGCTGCTGGCGATGTACACAGGCCTCCGTATGATAGGATTTGCTGGCCTGATACTCGGTCCGATAACGTTTATACTCATCCGTAATATCCTCGTAACGATCTACAGGAAAAAGCCCGTCAGAGAAATAATAGGCTTCGACCGCGATGAGGCTGACACCGGAACAGCGGACTCCGGCGGCAGTATACCTTACAACGGAGCATCGGATTACGGCGGCGGCGAGTCTGACGCAGGTCCTGCAGATAACGACAGCGCCGAACCAGCCGGCGGATCCCCGGATAACGATCACAGCGGATCAGCAGCCAGGCCGGAACCCGCCAAAACCGCGGTTGATGGTACTGTCACGAACGAAAGCCCTTCAGGGAGCGATGCGGATAATCAACGCGCATGATAAGATCCGGGACACATATGAAGCCGAAACTCATATCCTGCTGTCACACATAATATTAGAGACTCATATGCATCGATCCGCATGTATATCTGAGAAGGTAAAAAAACATCCCCTTCATTACGAAGAGGATGTTTTTATCTTATATCGATAGAAATTCAGAGTTTCAGTTCAGTACCCAAGTCCCGGTATCCGGATCATCAGCCGAACAATCTGATCGATGCGAACAATCCGGCTGTCAGGGACGCAATAAGCGAAACAACGGTGATCTGCGTATTTATGGACGGGCCGGCAGTATCCTTGAAAGGATCGCCTACCGTGTCACCGACGACTGCCGCTTTATGAGCCACAGAACCTTTTCCGCCCTCGTTCCCGGCTTCGACATATTTCTTGGCATTG
>JAAZKL010000028.1 GCA_012799845.1 Clostridiaceae bacterium | reverse complement strand
TAGTGCTTAACATTAATCTTTGCGTTCGTATCCACAGAAAATTACATCATGCGCTGCTCAAAGAACGCACTCTATTCTTTCCTCCGGTATAACTCATCCAGCGTAAACAACTCATTATCATTCTAAGATTTCGGCTACAAATGGTCAATCTTGGGATAATTTCACATCTTATACAAATACCACTTGCATGTACCAACCTCATACTTGAGCTCATATACCTTTTCGACCCCGTCGATCTCGCTCTGGCACCTGTAAACAATCATCCTGTTCCCGGCCAGCTTTTCCTCACCCCTTTGTATGACATTATCTACCCTTATAGTGACAAGCTCGTTATCACTGCCCTGTATCTGAAACTTTAAAGGAGTCAGCTTCCCATTTTCAGTAAACCATGCTATCATCTTGATTTGCTTCATATATACCTTCATGGATCTCACCCTATAAAATACTTGTCATTATTGGGAAGTCCTCTACAATGCCGCCTTGCATCGGCGCCAGCCTGGAATGAAGGAATCCGGCCCGGAATACACTGTGACTTCCATATTTCAGCCTGATATCGTCAACAGCCAGATCGATCAGCCTCTGCTTCTCAAAGCTGTTTTCCAATAAGGAAAGCTGGACAAAATCATTTCCACAGAGTTCTGATACCCTCACACCCAGATGCCTTATCGGTTCGCCCTTCCACATGGCATCAAAGAGCCTGCAGGCTTCTTTATAGATGGCGTTTGTACAATCGGTGGGTACAAAAAACTTGTGCTGGTGCGAGTAGGATCTCAGTTCATTGGTTTTTATCGAAACCTGGACCAATCTGCAGCAAAACTTGCCGTTCCTGAGCCTCATACCAACAGTCTCAACAAGGGAAAGCAGGACCTTATGTGCGGTTTCCCTGTCCTCGACGTCAAAATGTATAGTGCAGCTGTTGCCGATCCCTTTGATATAGGGTATCGCTCCGTCAGGCTTAACAGGTGAATCTTCGATTCCATTGGCAAAACACCAGAGGACCTCACCCCAGCTTTTGAATTTGTATTTCAGAAATTCGATCTCTGTATTGGCCAGGTCTCCGATCGTGTATATCCCCATCCTTTTTAGCTTCGCCTCTGTCGCCTGCCCGACCATGTAAAGGTCTCTTACGTCAAGACCCCACATCTTCGTTGGGATCTCGTCCTTGAAAAGCGTTGTGACGGCATCAGGCTTTTTTAGATCAGATGCCATTTTTGCCAACAGTTTATTTGAAGAAATGCCCACTGAAACAGTGAATCCCAGCTCCTTTTTGATCCTGTCCTTTAGCTGGTGAGCCGTTTCAACAGGGTCCCCAAGCAGTTTTTCCAAGCAGGTATAGTCAACGAACACTTCATCGATCGAAAATACCTGGATGGTGTCAGAATAATCCCTAATTATGTCGATCATGGCAGAGCTGCATTTCATATAGACAAAATACTCCGGTGGCAATACCAGCAGGCCTGGACATTTTTGCTTTGCCTGTATTACCGGCTCGCCTGTCTGTATTCCATACTTCTTCGCCGGGATGCTCTTTGCGAGCACTATTCCATGCCGGGTCGCCTGATTGCCTCCCACGATCGATGGGATTTCCCTGTAGTCAACAGTCGCCCCATGCTGCAATGCATTTACTGCAGACCAGGATAGAAACGCACTGTTTGCATCTATATGGAAAATGATCCGCTCGCCCATTGAAAACACCTCGCAGATTTATTATATCCTGGAACATGTGTTCGAGTAAAGACCTATAATAATATATGTCATTGAAACATTATTTATCAACGTCTCGGAATTTCATTATTAGTCTACCGAGCAGTAATTAAAAATTTTCACATAACTCGACTGAGATGTTGATTGTATTTGACATAAGTGGTAAACTCCTGTTAGATAAAGCCGATTAAGGTATTATTTGTATGTCATGATTTTTACAAAATAATTTATTGATTATATCCTATTAAATAGGGTATAATGCTTTTAGGAGTCTGGATGTATAGAGAATTCGTAAAGTTACCAGAGTTTGAGAAATGCTGGAGCAATTTGGGTCTTACTGAAGATGATTTAGCTGAACTGGAGAATCATTTATGTATAAATCCAAAGAGCGGTAGCATTATGAAAGGAACAGGTGGACTAAGAAAGCTAAGATGGGCGCTGCCAAACAGAGGAAAAAGCGGTAGTATACGTGTTCTTTATGTAGATTTTATTTATTATGAAAAATTGTATCTGATTTCTGCATATCCTAAGAATGAAAAGGATAATCTTTCAAAAGAGGAACGTAATGAAGTAAAAAAGCTTATTAAACTTCTTGAGGAAGAATTGAGAAGGAAGTGATCAAATGGGAGTATACGATAGCATTATAAAAGGCTTGAATGAAGCTATACAATATGAAAAAGGTGTGTTGAAAGCAACAAAATCCAGGCATATATATATTGCAGACCTTCCACAGTACCATGGGACTAAAATAAGAGAAATTCGCATGAAGCAAAACATGACACAAAAACTACTGGCTGCTGTTCTAGGTGTATCCATAAAAACAGTAGAAGCGTGGGAATCAGGAAAAAACATACCTGAAGGTCCAGCGCAAAGGCTCTTGAATCTCATTGATAAAGATGAAAAATTCCTTGAAAAATACGAGATTATGAGCTGGAAATAAGCCCTTTAAGGAAGCCTTCGCAACTAGCATATATACGATCAAGATGCTTTAAAAGCTATCTGCACTTCAAAAAGATCACCGTTAATGTTTATGCTGAACCGGCCGCCCATGGCCTCGGTCAGGTTTTTTGCAATACCGTATACCTGGTCCTTCGTTTCATTCTTTGTCCTGGTCTTCTGTTGTTCCGCAACATATAAACACACCTCTTCGTTGGTTTTATTACATTATGAAGAGGTGTGTCGAAGTTGAAGGTTATAAAAAGTTAAGAATTTTCAAATATTTCTGTCGTCCATCACAGGTTTTCATTCCGCAGCGCGTCTATGATATTTTCATTTTTCAGTTTGTTCGTGGAGTAAAGCATTGTTGCAAAGACGACCGCAAACACGCTGAACACGGCAACAGCGATGGATACCCATGGGATATAGAAGTTCGTCACATAGCCTGCATTTATGCTCCGGTAAATCAGATAAGTGACTCCAACTGCCGCAGGCAGCCCCCACAGCAAAGATTTTGCGCCGTACATCAGGCATTCGTAATCCATCATCTTATGGAAGCCCTTCTGTGTCATGCCCACGGATTTGAGCATGGCAAATTCGCGCCGCCGCAGGTTTATACCGGTCGATATAGTGTTGAACACATTTGCGGCCGCTATCATCGAGATCAGGACTATGAAGCCATAAGCAAAAACGTTAATTATAAACATCAAATTCCTGTTTGTTTCTTCACGATCTGCAGCATCATACAGGTTTCCCGACGGCAGGCCATGCTCGTCCAGAGTGGCCGTAAGTTTGTCCGCCAGGGCCGCATGGTCCTTGCCTTTAAAGAAGTAATAAGCCGCCGGCATATCAATGTCTGCAAAATATTTGG
>JAAZKL010000251.1 GCA_012799845.1 Clostridiaceae bacterium | reverse complement strand
ATTGATAGGGGTTCGATTCCTCTCCGGGACACCAGGCAAGAGCGGGTCTTGGTGAGTTGTCCCAAGGTCCGCTTTTGTATATGACGAAGGATAGCCGCAGATAATTACGAGGGATACCTGCAAATCCTAATGAGGGATGGCCGTGTATTATGGCGGGGGATCGTCGAATATCTTTATGAGGGACAACTGTGGAATTATGATGATGGTTGCTGTACATCTTGTATGAGGGATAACTGTGAATTATGACGAAGGATGGACGCGAATGAAAATTGGTCCGTTAATGCTTGAAAACAACATATTCCTTGCGCCTATGGCGGGCGTCACCGATCTGCCTTTCAGGGTCCTGTGCAAAGAGCAGGGCTGTGGATTCGTGTGCACCGAGATGATCAGCGCCAAGGGCATGTACTACAATGACGAAAAAACATGGAGGCTGGCTGAGCTCAGCGAAGCGGAACTGCCGGCAGCCATACAGATATTTGGTTCCGAGCCGGACATACTTGCGCATGCTGCTGAGAGACTATGCGAATCACCGGCCGCTGTCATAGACATAAACATGGGCTGTCCCACGCCGAAGATCACGAAAAACGGGGACGGCAGCGCGCTCATGCTCAAACCGGAGCTCGCCGGAGAGATTATACGGGCTGTGGTGTCGGCGTCTGTGAAGCCTGTTACGGTGAAGATCCGCAAGGGCTGGGATGATGAGCATGTCAACGCTGTCGATCTCGCCGTCATGGCTGAGAAATGCGGAGCAGCCGCTGTCACCGTGCATGGCAGGACACGGGAGCAGTTCTACAGCGGAAAGGCGGACTGGGACATCATACGGGACGTTAAGAAAGCGGTTTCCATACCTGTCATCGGGAACGGCGACATATGGTCGCCTGAGGATGCCGTCCGCATGCTGGAATACACGGGCTGTGACGCAGTAATGGTGGGCAGGGGCGCTCAGGGGAATCCATGGATATTCAGGCGCATAAACCATCTTCTTAAAACGGGACAAATGCTTCCCGAGCCTGATATTGAAGAAAAAAAGGCGATGATGCTGCGCCACCTTGACATGATGGTCGAATACAAGGGCGAGCATGTCGGCGTGCGGGAAATGCGCAAGCATATCGCCTGGTACATCAAGGGCTGCAGGAACTCCGGCAGGCTAAAAGAGAAGGTCTTCAGGGCGGCATCGCGGGAAGAGATGGCGGAACTCATAATTGATTTCGGCAAATAACGCGGGCATTGATTCCGGCGCAGGATGCAAGGATCTGTTCCGGCGCAGGATGCAGGGATCTGTTCCGGCGCAGGATGCAGGGATCTATTCCGGTGCAGGATGCAGGGATCTATTCCGGTGCAGGATGCAAGGATCTATTCCGGTGCAGGATGCAGGGGTCTATTCCGGCAAGGAATACTTCCTTTACACGGACTGTGTTTTGAATTACAATAATAACAGAATATATGTTCGGATAATGCCACGAGCCTTAAATATTTTAATGCCATGAACCTTACATATGTTCAGGGGATGCCATGAACCTTACATATGTTCAGGGGATGCTATGAACTTTGTATATGTTCGGAGGATGCCATGAACCTTGAGCAAATGCTGGAGCACATCAAAGCGTCTGGAGATATTATGAAGAACATTACGGCCTGGGTGGAACTGCCGGCCAAAGAGGCCGTATACGAAGACTTCCCGGAATTCCTGGATGAGCGCATCATAAAAGCGCTGGAGGGAAGGGGAGTCAGAAGGCTGTACTCGCACCAGGCCAGCGCTATCCGTGCGGTACATGATGGTGACAGCATCGTGGTCGTGACTCCCACCGCTTCAGGCAAGACGATGTGCTACAATGTGCCCGTCATGGATGCCATTTTGAAGGACGAGTCCTCCAGGGCATTATTTCTTTTTCCTACAAAAGCGCTTTCGCAGGACCAGACCACGGAGCTTCATGAACTCATCACAGAAGCCGGCGTGGACGTCAAGACATACACTTACGACGGCGATACGCCCCAGTCTGCCAGGAAAGCCATCAGGCAGGCAGGCCACATCGTAGTCACCAACCCGGACATGCTGCACAGTGGCATCCTCCCTCACCACACTAAATGGACCAAGCTGTTCGAAAATCTGAAATTCATCGTTATAGACGAAGTGCACCATTACAGGGGTGTTTTCGGCAGCCACCTGGCCAATGTCATAAGAAGGCTCAGGAGGATATGCGATTTCTACGGCTCAAAGCCGCAGTT
>JAAZKL010000250.1 GCA_012799845.1 Clostridiaceae bacterium | reverse complement strand
GAAAAATTCAAAGTTTCGAAAATTCAAAACGATGATAATCAATATGAAAACAGGGTATATTTTAATACAGTAATAATGTATAATGGACTGGAACTTTATGTTCATCTGGTTGGAACACTAAAGTTGCAAACTATTAACAGACAGACAGGAGGTACTATTATGCCCAGGATAACAAAGGATATGATCATAGCAGACATTCTGAAGATCGACAGAGGTACTGCTCCGATACTGCTCAATATAGGCATGCACTGCCTCGGATGCCCTGCATCGGCAGGCGAAAGCCTTGAGGAAGCATGTGCAGTGCATGGCGTTGATGTTGACAAGGTCGTCCAGGAACTCAACGATTACCTGGAGTCAAAGCAGGGCTGAAGCCAGTGCCGGGGATTCTGCGGTGCATCCGGAATGGACGGCTCCCAGACTCTGAAGGACTTGGATCAAATCAAGCAAAAACAGTGGTTGACAAAACTACAGACGATACTGTATCATATATACCTGTGTGGCGGGAACACACAGGTGTGTATCATACAGTTATGAGCCATTAGCTCAGTCGGCAGAGCACTTGACTTTTAATCAAGGTGTCCGGAGTTCGAATCTCCGATGGCTCACCATCAGAAATCCTCTGAACATTTGGTTCAGGGGATTTCTGCATTTTTACTTTTCTTATAAGTTCCAAATGTGGTATTATTAAATAGCAAAGGCGATGGTTGCTCAGGATATGCCGGCAGCTCAGCCGGCAGAAGAAATCATACGGGGATGTAGCTCAGTGGGAGAGCGTACGGCTCGCATCCGTAAGGTCGAGGGTTCGACACCCTTCATCTCCACCAGGTAAGGCAGTAGATTTTGATAGAGAGTCTACTGCCTTTTTCTTTATCATTATAGATAATGGTCGGAGAAATCGTTATAATAACCGGTAACTTAGTACAGAAGCTTATGAAAAAAGAGCAGAGGTAAATATAATGAATGAAATACATTTCCGCATTTTATCAATTCAAAGAAAAATAGAAACGAATAATAACATGCAAGCAATGATGAAAGCGATAGCGGGGCTGGTTGTATTTACTATTTTCTTTTGCAGTTTAAATCAGGCTGATACAATGAAGGCGGCCTGGATAATATCAATGTTTGCTATTGTTTTGTTGTTTATCTTTGATTCCCATTATATAAAAAATAATAATAAGTACGAATTAGAAATATACCAATTGGAAGTCGATGAGCTGGAGCGTAAAAAGAAATAGCAAGGATTATGGGAGAGCCTTTACCGGACGTGATACTAACTCATGAGATCAAAAAACCAACGGAGGGTATATCATTACCAATTTTGTATTATGCAGTTATGCTGATGTTGGATGTCATAATTAAGGCTGCATTGATTCATTAAATGGAAATCCAACAGACTTGCAGCTTTCGATTGACTCCATTGCCGCGGGCAGATGGTGCCTGGTCCCAGGGGAAAAGTATAACTTTTCTTTATATTGACTTGCCTGTTTGGATACGGAAAAATTGAATTGATATGCTTATCTGTAAATGGAGGGGATTGCTAGAATAACAGACAGCAAAACACGGTTCAATACCCGAAAGCATGCACGATCGACTAATTTTTTAGATCTGATCTATAAGAATGGAGTGAACGCATTGGATTATAGCCTTAAAGTCGTATTGCCGTATGAGGGAGTGAAGAAGTATATAAACACGGTCAGGACTGCCGAGAGTCCGGATCTCGGAAAGTTGTGGCTCGAGCATGCGATAGATCCTTACTGGAGTGAGTGGGCGGCAGGCCAGTTCAACGAGGAAAGGACCCACGCTGAAATGTCAGGGCCTGTTGCGGATATCGACAAGTTGGAAACAGCAGTAGAAATGTTATCCGCATTCAATATTGAGGAACTCCTCCGGAACACGTACGATAAGATAGTACAGTTGTTGCCTCCGCAGG
>JAAZKL010000249.1 GCA_012799845.1 Clostridiaceae bacterium | reverse complement strand
TGAAATTGATTTTGAAAAGCTTTATTTAAACATGCTTAAAGCAAAGGCGGATTGGCTTTACAACCTTCCCGAATGGGACGCAGTGCTTTCAGAAGAAAAGCGGAAGCAGATAACCAAGGATTACAATAAGAGCAGGCAGGCTGTCAGCAATAAAATAGGCAGGAACGATCCGTGCCCCTGCGGCAGCGGTAAGAAGTATAAAAAATGCTGCGGCGCCAACGAGTCGTAATTCGGCGGAGGATCGGTACACGGCGCCGGATGCGCGGCAGGTTCGGAGAAGCAGGATAATGCGTATGACATATGAAGAAGCACTGGAATATATAAACGGAGCCAACAGGTTCGGTAAAAAACTCGGACTTCAGAATATCAGGACGTTGCTGGGGATGATGGGCGATCCGCAAAAAGAACTGCGTTTTATCCATGTTGCCGGAACAAACGGCAAGGGTTCCACGTCATCATTTATTGGAAGTATCCTGTCGGAAGCAGGTTACAGAACAGGCATCTATACTTCGCCATACCTGCAGCGTTTCGGTGAGAGGATAGCGATAAGCGGACCTGCTGCTGACAGTCGTGATGATCACGGATCAGTGACTGGCAGCCTGACTGCAGGCAGATCCGGGATATACAGGCAGGAGATAAGCGGCGAAGAACTGGCTGAGATCACAACGCTCGTCAGGGACTGCGCCGATAAGATGGCGAAAAGCGGCGAAAACCTGCCGATAATGTTTGAGATCGTTACTGCGGTCGCATTTGAATACTACCGCAGGAAAAAATGCGATGTGGTAGTGCTGGAGACAGGGATGGGAGGAAGGTTCGACGCGACGAACGTCATCGATGTTCCCGACCTGGCTGTCATCACGACGATCAGCAGGGACCACACCCAGAAACTCGGGAACACGCTGGCAGAGATCGCTTTCGAAAAAGCCGGCATCATCAAGCCAGGCGGTGATGTGCTGGTATATGACCAGGACAGGGAAGTGATGCAGGTTTTTGAGAGCGCATGCAGGGAAAGAGGCGCAAGGTTTCACAGGGCGGCGTTCTCAGGAATCGAACTCCATGAGTTCGGCCCCGATGGCCAGGTATTCAGTTATAAGGGGTTAAAAGGGTTGAAGATCGCTCTTGTCGGAAAGCATCAGCTCCGCAATGCGGCTGTTGCCGCGGAAGCGGCCATGATCCTGGGGGACAAGGGCTGGAGGATATCGGAAACGGACATCAGGAGGGGACTTGAAGCCGCCAGGTGGCCGGGCAGGATGGAAATCCTGTCAAAAGATCCGCTGCTGATCATAGACGGCGCTCATAATGCCGAAGGTGCCGGGGTGTTAAGAAGAACTCTTGACGAATATTTCCCGGGAAGGCCGTTGATCTTCATAGTTGGAATTGCCGCGGACAAAGATTACCGTTCCATGATGGAGACCGTCCTGCCGGGATGCAAGAAGGTAATTACGGTCACGATCCCTTCAAACAGGGCGATCCCGGCTGATGTACTTGCAGAACATGCAGTCGGCTATTGTAATGACGTGATAATAAGTGATACAATTGAGGGGGCAATCAAGACAGGCATGGAAACTGCCGGACCGGATGATGTTATTTGCGCTTTTGGCTCTCTGTATTATATCGGGGAGATAAGGAATATGTTCGACAGGAATGTGAACCGGCATGCATAACATGCTGAAGGCATCGTGTGTCAGAAAAACAGGGGGTGAGGTTTTAGGTGGATATCAAGGCTGAATTGAACAACTTCAAGATCATCGATCTGGACGAAATCGTTCGCGG
>JAAZKL010000248.1 GCA_012799845.1 Clostridiaceae bacterium | reverse complement strand
GCGGCTATATGCAGCAGTACGACGGTAAATTAAGAAGAAAGGCAAGCGGGAATATGGCAGCAGCACAGAGGGGAAAAACCCAAAGAGAAAAAGGAAATAAAGGAAAAGCAGAAAAAGGAAAAACGGAAAACAGGAAAGCGGAACCCAGAAAAGCAGAAATCAGGAAAACAGAAACCAGAACAGCGGAAAACAGGAAAGCAGGAAACAAGATAGCAGATAACAGGAAAACAGGAAACAAGATAGCAGATAACAGGAAAACAGAAATCAGGAAAACAGAAACCAGGAAAGCTGGCAGATGGGAAACCGTGGCAAAAGACCGGACGGCAGCCGTAAAGAAGGGAAAGCCGTATACCGGAAGGCCAGGGAGTCAGGATCTGACCGAAAATCTGCAAAATGTTCCGGATCCCAGGTGCGATGGCGGTTTCGACAAGCTTGAGGGCAGGAATCCTGTGCTCGAGGCGCTGAGATCGGGGCGCAGCATCAACAGGATCCTTGTTTCAAAGGGAGAAAAAGAAGGTTCCATAAAGCAGATTATAGCGCTGGCAAGACAAAAGCACGCAGTTATACAGGAAATCGACCGGTCCAGGCTGGATGCCATGTCGGAGACCGGATCACACCAGGGAGTCATTGCGCTGGTTGCTGCAAAGGATTACGCAGATGTCGACGACATACTCAAAGCAGCGGCCGACAGCGGCAGACCGCCTTTCATAGTCATCCTCGACGAGATCACGGACCCCCACAATCTTGGGTCCATACTGAGAACGGCAAATGCAGCCGGAGTCCACGGCGTGATCATACCGAAGCGGAGGGCTATCGGCCTGACACCTGCGGTATCGAAGGCGTCAGCAGGTGCGGTCGAATACGTGCCTGTCGCCCGTGTCACAAACCTGGTGCAGACGATAGAATACCTCAAGAAGCAGAATATATGGGTGGTCGGCACTGATGCCGGGGCTGAGAAGCCATACTTTGACTGCGACCTCACAGGAGGCATCGCGCTTGTCGTCGGCAGTGAAGGCGAGGGCATGGGCAGGCTGGTTAGGGAAGCCTGCGACTTTACGGTCAGCATACCGATGGCGGGCGAGATATCATCACTAAATGCAGCAGTAGCGGGAGCGATAGTGATATACGAGATAGTGAGGCAAAGGGAAGCAAAAAACAGGTCAGGGCAATGAAGCCCGGGCAAAGCAGCAGTCGGATGGTCCATTGTTCAGATCCCGGCCAGGAAGACAGATCACGCTTCTTTGATCGGATCCCGGCCCGGAAGTCAGATCATGCTTCTCTGACCGGATCCCGGTCTGGCAGTCGGATTACGTACTGTAAAAAAAATTCCTCAATAAAATTATTGTATAGTGAAAATTACTTATGTATAAGAAATTTTAAATGCCGATATCTATAAATGAAGAGTACGCCGATAGAAATATTTCCCAATAATGTAAACGAGGAGGCGTATGCCAGCATTAGTTCTAAAATGCCGGAGAGGCCGGGATAAACGCTTTGAAGGCAGCTCTGACTTGACATAATAGCTTTCGATAACGTATAATGTGGGAAGATGAATTTCCAGAAAAATCTGCCTGTTCATGCAATGATTGCATTACTTACGAGGGGGACTATCGTTGAAGCAGAACGCTCAAGCCAAGACACAACCGATCTGTAATCCCGCAGTAGACGAGGAGATCATCAGGGAAGCAAAAGCAGGAGATGACACAGCCCTTGAGTATTTGATAAACAAATACAAGAGATTTGTCCGCGCGAAGGCAAGGACATACTTCCTGATCGGCGCAGACAGGGAGGACATCATACAGGAGGGGATGATAGGGCTGTACAAGGCCATCAGGGATTTCAGGGGGGACAAGCTGTCATCCTTCAGGGCATTCGCCGAGCTCTGCATAACGCGCCAGATCATCACGGCGATAAAGACTGCCACCAGGCAGAAACACATACCGCTGAATTCGTACATATCCCTCAACAAACCCATATTCGACGAAGAATCCGACAGGACCCTGATGGACATCATAAACGAGGAAAACGTAAGCGATCCCGAGGAGATGATGATCAGCAGAGAAGAATTCGCCGGCATCGAGCTGAAGATGAACGAGATACTCAGCAACCTGGAATGGGAGGTCCTGTCCAAGTACCTGCAGGGCAGATCATACCAGGAGATAGCGCAGGAACTGAACAGGCATGTCAAGTCCATCGACAACGCTCTGCAGCGCGTGAAGCGCAAGCTGGAGAAGCATCTTGGCGAGGAAAAGGTGTAAACCTTTTTGTAATATTGTAGGGGGACGGTTCTGTCAGAGGGACCGTCCCCCTGACAATTCATTGCGTGACTGTTTTAAAGTATCTTTGAAGTATAGCTGCTGTCTGGGCACGTGTGGCAGCGGCTTTGGGCAGCAAAGCACCGTTTGAGCCAAGTATGATCCCATTCTTTACAGCCCATGCCATTGCGTCTTTTGCGTATTCGGTCACGTTACCGGCGTCAGAGAAGCGGGTCAGATCAGCGTCAGCTTCCGGAGAACCGATATATCTCCACAGTATAGTGACCAATTGCTCCCTTGAGATATAACCACCAGGATTCGTGCCGTCAGAGATACCGGCGCCTGCAGCCCAGAGTCCTGCAGCCCAGAGTCCTGCAGCCTCAAAAGCATTGTTTCCATAAAGGTCCTGGCCGGCCATACGGCCCAACACTGTCCAGAACATCGCACGTGTCATTGCTCCATTTGGAGTGAATGTATTCTTGCTGGTTCCAAGGTAGAAGTTGTTCCGATTGACGAATTCCACGGCGCTGAAGAACCAGTCGCTCACTATTACATCGACAAAAGGATTTGTCCAGGGTTCGGCCGATGCTGTTTCCGCCATCAGGTAGAATCTGCAGAGATGGTCTGATGTAACAGTGTATGTGAGGTTTATCAAATCTAAAACCCCGTTAAGTTTTGTGACGGTTCCGTCATCGGCTTCCTTGTAGACCGACAATGTCATAGGGTCGATAAGGTTCATTTCTTCTGGCGTGAAGAAGAATCTGAGTGTTATCGGCCCATCAAATTGTGTCACTGATGCAGATTTCCCATTGCTTTCAACGGTGAATTCCACTTCATATCCTCTGAACAGAGCCTGCAAAGTGGGATAGGATCCGTAAAAATCATTCAGCCTGCTTATATCCTTGATTTCTGAAGCCCTAATAATTATGGAATCATTGTCGTTTCGGGGAATCGCATCGAGACTCGCAAAAATCTGCAAACCGTTATCGATGTCGATGTCCTGTTGTTTTTCTATCATCTCGTTAATGATGGAAGGAGTAAAGATAAAGATATCTTCACTGCCGGGTGGTGTCGGCGTGGGCTCAGGCGCAGG
>JAAZKL010000247.1 GCA_012799845.1 Clostridiaceae bacterium | reverse complement strand
GTCGACGGTTTCTCACCGGAATTATTTGACGGGTTCTGAGCCGGATTCTTGCCCGGATCCTGTGAAGGCTGCTGCTTTGAACCACATGCTGCAAATGATACTACCAGTGCTAAACACAGAAAAATTACCAATAGCTTCTTCATTTTCTTCCTCCTTGTTCTGGAAATTGTTTATATCACAAACGGCAAATGCCGTATGTGTCGTATTGGATCAGCCGAAAACGGAGCGCAGGAAGCGCAGTCCGTTCCGGGCCAGGCAATCCGGGCTTTCAGCCAGTTGCCGCCATAATGATACTGCTTTTGCGATTTCCCTTATCCCGGGAGTGAAGGATTCGATAACGACTGGCCCCTCGTAGCCCGTTTCCTTCAATGCCCCGCGTATCTCCTCCCAGTTGAAGTGATCCTCCCCCGGGGTGCCGCGGTCATTGGCGCAGGCATGAAAATCGAATATTCTGCCCCTTGCGGAGCGAATAGCATCAGGTATCGATTTTTCTTCAATATTCATGTGGAATGTATCAAGAAGAAAGCCTACATTGTCGTATCCGATCCTGTCCAGGAAATACAGGCCCTGTTCGACAGTGTTTATGAAATCTGTTTCAAAACGATTCAGCGGCTCTATTGCAAGCTTAACACCTCTGCCCGAAGCATAGTCGGCAAGGCGCTTCATATTTTCGACGGCAAAGCGCATCTGACGCTCTTTTTCATCCCTGTCAGCCAGGCGCGTCCTTCCCACAGCCGCATACATGGGACCCGCCACATAAGGCGAACCCAGAGCAGCTGCCATATCTATCAGGCGCTTCCCATAGGCCATGCCGTTATCGCGGTATTCAGGAACATCGCTGCTTATATCCCTGGTCTCGCCATAAGCACCGCAGACATATACTTTTATTCCTGCCTTCTGCGCTTCGGTGAGCACCTTTTCTTCATCTATCAGTTCAGGCCTCTCCACAGCGATCTCATATACGTCGAATCCTATTTCTTTTGCATGTGCCAGCTGTTCTGTCTTGTCTGTTGAAAACGGAGACACCCAAATATATGAACTTGCACCAATCATCATAACAATTTCTCCATTGTTTGCTATATTTGTTTATGTATCTGATGCTGCTGTAAACCGCTGTCACTGCGTCATTTAAGACCTAATACTTATTTTATTGACCTGTTTAGTTATTAACTTGTTATAATCAATTTATAATCAATTTACATAGAATAATATATCAGTAGATTTGCTGCGTGTCAATAATAAACGATAAAATACATTAAAAATCGATAATGATATTGGTGCGATTTGTATATAAAAGAAAGGAAGCGATAACAAAGAATAAACATGCCTGTATGAAAGCAAACCCGTGCGGCATCATAAGTTAGTATTCCTCCGGATCGAAAAAATATTCCTCCGGGTGCCGCACGGGACAAACATTTCTGTTGCGCTGACTACATCTCAGTCACACTGAAGCCGAAGACTTTTGCCAACTGCCTGAGCTGGGGCCTTACATCACCGGCGATTATAAGCGAATGGTGGGAGCACAGCTCGTCCATGACCCTGTGCCCGTCCTTGTAGCGTATCAATGCGCCATTCCTGCAGTCAGAACCCGGATACTGGACATAGTCCTCTATTTCCGCTTCGATGACACTGAGTTTTTTAAAGCCGGGATAGATCTTTGCCAATGTTGCTTTTCCCTTCGGGAAACGGCAGTCGACCATGACGGCATCGTCATTAACGATCTCAAGGACCTTCGGACGCAGCGTCCACTCCGTACAGAAACTCCGCGGCGCAAGCCCGAAGTAGCCGCAGTGCACTCCCAGGGCATGGTTGTCCGGGTCTTCTATATCGGGGAACCTGTCGATCTTTTCATGTGCAAGGGCTGCCATTCCCACCAGGAATGGATAAAGGTTCGTCATCATGATGGGCTTTTCGATGGTGCGGTAGATTATATATGTCGAAAGCAGTGTCAGCGTATCACCCTCGCATGCCCATATGATATTGTCGCGCTCGAACAGCATATTCCACGCAAGGCACGGCGTGGTATCGCAATTGAATGACTCATTAAGGCAGTTGGAGCCGACGCCGGCCACATCCCCTATCTCGTCGATGACTTCCTTCACAGCGATATATATCTTTACAGCACGCAGGAACGCCATCCGGCTTACGCCCTCCTGCCTGATGTTCCAGTCTTCGCTTACCTTCAAAGCCTCTTCATCCGAAATCTGTTTTGCCCGGTCGCCGACTGCTTTCCAGCTCCTGTATATCAGTTTGCAACCGAACACTTCCTCCATTGTTTCGGTGCTCTCCTGCTCCCACCAGTAGAAACGCTTGAAAATGTTGGCCTGCATCCCCTCGCCGGGCGAATCCTGGAACATCAGGAACTTTGCCCCCTGCTTCAGGCTGCGCTTAACGGCGATAACCCTGAGTACCGTTTTTGCCATTTCGATGCTGTATGGTGAAAAAACCGTACAGCCCAGATCACGCAGGTACGTTACTATTTCCCAGTCCCACATCTCGACGGTGCCGAACCGGGATGTGAGCACGATCATGGGCAGATTATATGCTTTAAGCTCGTCATTGTGGCGAAACGCCGCAAAGATCAGCTGCGGAAAAACTATTGCATCCGCTTCAGGCAGGGATTCCCCCACGCACACTTCGGGAAGAAATTCCGCCACATCTCCGTAGAAATCACGGAGGCGCGCCATCTGATCCTGGAATTCCCGTCTTTCACGTTCATTGGCTTCTGCGAAATGCAATGGTACAAGGCGTACTTTCATTCGTTAGACCTCCCCTGGTACATAAAATAAGCGGTAAGTTTAGATCAACATCATGTTCCTTATATAACTTGCCTTATAAATATGACTGATGCAATGGAATATTCTGCTGCAGGCATTACAGTATCAGAACCTGCCGCATTGGACTTCGTGCATCGGTACTTTCCGCATCAGAACGTTATGACATGCTTCATGCCCCTGGCCGCCTGCGCGTTTTCGAATGCCGCCTTTATATCCTTCAGTCCATAGCGGTCCGTTATTATGGCCTTCACGTTTATCAGGCCCTGCGAGACTAACTCAAGGGTCTTCCTGAACTGGGCTATGCTGGACCTGGTCGATCCTGTAAGGTACAGTTCCCTGTAATGCACGAGATTCGTATCGATGGGAACGGGCTGTTTGCTTGCCGGTATGCCCCCGAAGAAATTGATCCTGCCCCCGCAATTCATCAGCGGCAGCATCGCCGCCTGCACCTGCGGTACTGGACATGCGGTGATGGCTATGTCAAGACCGCGCCCGCGCGTCCACTCCTTTACAAATCCTTTCAGGTCGTTTCCGCTGTAAGTCTCGATATACGGCAGTATCTTTTTGCACAGGTCAAGCCTCTCCTGTGACAGGTCGTTCATCAGTACAGATGCACCTGCCATATGGAGCAGCATCGCATGGCTGACGCCTATCGGCCCTGCGCCGACTACCAGCGCGTATTCGCCCGGCTTTACGAAACACTTCGTGAAGCCATTGTACGCACAGGAAAGCGGCTCCGTCACTGCCGCTTCCTCGGCGGTCACCCCGTCGGGCAGCAGCATCAGGTTGCCGCGCAGCACCGCATCCGCAGGTATCTTCACATATTCCGCAAATGCGCCGTCCATGTTTATCCCGAATGCGCGGTAATCATCACAAAGGTGAAAATTGCCGGCTACACAGCGGTCGCATATACCACAGCCGATGTTGGGCTGTAAAGCGACCCTCATGCCCTCTTTGTAAAACGGCACATTTCTGCCGACCCTGACGATGGTCCCGGCAAATTCATGCCCTAATGTGAGCGGATGCTCCTCATCCACTCCTTTGTACCCGTTCTGCCACATCCTGATATCGGTCCCGCATATAGCAGCCGCATCAGTCTTAAGCAGCAGTTCGCCTTCACCGATTTCCGGTATGTCGGTTTCTGTCAGCCTTATGTCATTTGGGCCGTACAATTTCAAACTGAGCATTAATGACCCTCCTTTACGCTTTCACCCTTCAAAACTAATAATACAATAGCCTATCCGTCAAAGTTATCCGTCTGATGTTTATCCTCCGGAATTATCCGCTAAAGCCTCACGATACTGTTTTTTATTATGGAACTGTTGCCCGCCTCAACAATG
>JAAZKL010000027.1 GCA_012799845.1 Clostridiaceae bacterium | reverse complement strand
ACTGCTTCTGCAAATAGATTCCAAAGAAACTTCATGATATATGTGAATGAAGACGGCGGGTTTGAAGAAGGGGGCAAACCCAACGGTCATGTCAGGCTGGAGATACGGAACGGAAAGGGAAGACTCGATACTGTTATACATAATCTGAGAGACGGTAAAGGAAGGTTCAGATATGTATTGTACCTGATAAGGCAGTCCGGCGGCAGAACTGATTATGCAAGGATCGGCGAGATCAGGCATACAGCAGGCCGTGCCGAACTCAAATGTGAACTTGATCCCCTGAGCCTGGACGGTTCAGTACGTCCTGCCGATGAATATGACATTGCGGCAGTGGTTGTCGAATATGAGGATCGTCCGGTCGGGCATGGGGATCGTCCGGTCGGGTACGGGGACGGTTCTGCGAATAGTATAATCTGTCCGCTGGCGGCATACAGAAGGAAGCCGGCGGAGTGGAGAAGCGGATTCAGGAAAGCACTGAGTGCTGTAACTGAGAATGCCGCAACTGAGATTACCCCAACTGAGATTACCGCAAGCGAGAATACAGCAAGCGATTATACTGCCCGTCAGGAGCAGTATGATCAGCCTGATGGGGCAATATATACTTTATCGGATCAGGAACCGAACATCCAACCGGACCGGGATTTGCATATCCAACCGGAACAGGATCTGTGCAACCGACCGGACCGGGATTTGCAGACCCGACCAGACCATGAGCTGCGCACTAAGCTGGAATATGAGCAGCACATACGACCAGACCAGGAGCCGCACACTCAACTGGAACATGAGCAGTATATAGGGCCGGAACAGGAGCCGGAACCGCTGCCGCCAGCTGGACATAAACAGGAGCATGTACTATATCCGTCTCAGGCTGACGAAACGCCTGAAACACAACCAACTCAGGCTGACGAAACGCCTGAAACACAACCAACTCAGGCTGACGAAACGCCGAAAGCAGAAGAAACAGCAGATGACCTAAACCGCGAGAAAACTGATATGGCCGATGCTTCGAGATTGGAGAAAATCAACACCGGCTGCGTTTATCTCAACGGCCACCTTTGCGATGCCCTGGTCAGCAACAAGAGCGATCCTGATCCTTGCGGTTCATGTCGGATAAACCGCGGCGACGCACCTGCGAAAGTGCAATTGCCGGGTAACCTCAAAAGGCTGGAACGGGATCTTGACAATAACTTTGAAGTAAGCGACCCATTCCACAGCGGAAGGAGCGACTATAAATGGTGGAGGGTGACGAACCCTGTAAACCTGAACAACATATTGTACCAGAACAATATCCGGTCTCCGCTTATGTTCAACCCGGTAGTAATGCTGGCCCACTATAAGTACAAGCACCTGATAATTGGCATCTTTCATCATAAAAACGGCAAAAAATACGTGGTGTGCGGTGTTCCGGGCCGGCATATGACAGACACGAAGCCCTTCGGAGAAATGAACAAATGGGTGCAGACTCAAGGCACACGGCCCAGATACGGTGCTTTCGGATACTGGCTCGTCTATATCGACCCCGATAACGGCAAGATTCTTCACCCCAACAGGCAATGAACCTCATTAAATAAAGGACCCGGCGGATATAGAAAATAATGACGGAACATAAATCCACCCGGAAAAAACCGGCCGGAACGGTTCGTGAAACCCGGTCGGAACAATTATCAGGACATACTGATCGATATTTTGCAGCCGAATAAACATTTTTTTTATTTGCCCCGTAACATGTGTGGATATTTAAACAATGTAATACTCGGCTAAATATGGTAAAATAATCTGAGACACATGAAACGGGGGTGATACTCTGCTTTACGTATTTATCGGATGTTTCGCATTCGGAGTGTTCTATGCGGCCTTATCTTTCATACTTGGCGGACATGGAGATTCCGGCAGCGACGGCATCGATGCAGGCCACGACCTTGATGCTGGCGGCATGGATATCGGCGACATGGAAGTTGGCGGTGCCGATATCGGAACCGGAATAGATGCGGACGGTATCGGTATGGACAGCATTGATGTTGACGGCTTCGATGCGGATGGCATCGGTATGGACGGCTTCGATGCAGACGGGTTGGAGGTCGGACATGACATCGATGCGGGGACAGACGCAGGGCATGAGACAAATATCGCCCACGGAGCAGGAACAGGGAATGCAGCAAATGCAGCACATGCCCAGCATTCAGATGTATCAGACACTGCAGGCTCGCCTTCGCCTTTCAGCCCTGTTGTAATGGCAAGCGCGATCACCACGTTCGGAGCGGTTGGGCTTATATCAATGATGGGCTTCGGACTCAGCGGCCTGGCCAGTACCTTTGTAGCGCTCGGCTTTTCAGGCGCCATAGGCGCGGCGATATTTTACGGTATCGTAAAATTCATGTATGGTTCCCAGTCCAATTCATTATTTTCACTTGATGATCTTATTGGCTGTGAAGCGGATGTAATTACCCCTGTCCCGGCAAAAGGCCTGGGTGAGATAGCTTACACGGTCAAAGGCATCAGATCCACTCTTGCCGCCAAATCGCTGGAAGGCTGCGAGATTCGCAGGGGAACACCTGTCATCATCAGGGAGATCGCGGGCAGCGTTGCGGTCGTCCAGCGGAAACTGACCATAGACGACATTGAGCTGGATGATGACGTATTAAGGCCAGGGGGAGACATATCAGAAGGGACATGATGTAAATAAAAAACAGGCAAAACAGCATATGAGCAGTCCATACCGGGAATAACACCATGGAAAAAACATGCAGCGATGCATGAAAAATATGCGGGTAATTTATTTAAAAGGAGGATTTGAGATGGAATACCTTATACCAGTACTGATCGCCATTGCCCTTGTCTTTGTTATCTTCATACTGATATCGGTATTTGTCGGAAGATATGTCAAAGTCGGGCCGGATGAGGCACTGATCGTATCAGGCCGCAAAAAGAGGCTTCCAAACGGTCAGGTCGTCGGATTCAGAATAGTGAAGGGCGGAGCCACATTCGTATGGCCGATTCTCGAGAAAGCCAAAACCATATCCCTGAGGATCATGCCTCTCGACCTGAACTCAAGTGCGTATACGTCACAGGGAGTACAGGTCAGTGTGGATGGCGTTGCCCAGGTAAAGATCGACTCCACCCACGAAGCTATCGCGACAGCGGCAGAGCAGTTCCTGAGCCTTAAGGAAGAAGAGATCAGGCGCATTGCTACACAGACCCTGGAAGGCCATCTGCGTTCCATCGTCGGCAACCTCACTGTCGAAGAGATCATGGCAAACAGGGACGCGTTCGCACAAAAGGTGCAGGAACTGGCAGCCAGCGATCTCGCTAACATGGGTCTGAAGATTATCTCGTTCACGATAAGAGAGATCGCCGACAAGAACGGTTACCTCGAAAGCCTTGGAAAGGCGCAGATCGCCAAAGTCCAGAGAGACGCCGTCATAGGCCAGGCTGAAGCGAAGAGGGACGCTGACATAAAGAGCGCGGAAGCCATGCAGGCAGGCCAGACTGCAAGATACATGGCTGAGACCAAAGTAGCTGAAGCCAACAGGGACAAGGAAATGAAAATGGCCGAGTACCAGGCTTCGATCAATGAAAAGAAGGCTGAAGCCGATCTCGCATACGACAGGAAAAAGTACATGCTCCAGCAGGAAGTCGAAAAAGAGGCCATGCAGGTCGAGATCGTGAAAAAGCAGAAAGAAATCGAACTGCAGGAGCAGGAGGCCCTCAGGAAGGCGCAGGAACTGGACGCTACGATCAAAAAGCCTGCGGAGGCTGCGAAGTACAAGACGGAACTGGACGCGGAAGCTGATAAGGCCAAAAAATCAATGGAAGCTGAGGCCCAGGCATTCTCCATCAAGGCCGAGGGTGCAGCAAAGGCTGAAGCTATCAAGGCTGCAGGTCTTGCTGAAGCTGAAGTCATCAAGGCGAAGGGCGAGGCTGAGGCAGAAGCGCTCGCAAGGAAAGCAGAAGCCTATAAGCAGTTCAATGACGCCGCCATAGCTCAGATGGTCATCGAGAAGATACCTGAGATAGCGGCAGCTATAGCACAGCCGCTCGCCAAGACAGAAAAGATCATCATGATCGGCGATTCCGGGGCTTCAAAGATAACAAAAGACATTACGGAAATCATGGCTCAGTTGCCAGAAACGGTAAAGGGACTGACAGGCATAGATTTGACAAATATACTGAGAAACTATGCGGAACCAAAGTCGGCACCGGCTGGCGAAGCCAAGGAACAGTAGGCCTGCCGGGCTGAAAAACGCCTGAATACAGGGCTTGGCAAAGCAATAACAATAAAAAGTCAAAAAATATTAAATGATATGCTTTTTTGGCGAAATATTGTATAATATAAGGAGACGTTTCCGGTACGATGCATTCATGGAAACGATCTCCTTATATATTTTCTGCAACGGGTATCAGAATGTGCTTTATATCGCCGAAAGGATGCTGATTTCATTGACTGCCAAAAACAAGGTCGAACTTAGGATAGCCGGCAAAGATTATTCAGTTGTGGGAACGGAGCCGGTGGAATATATACACAGGGTTGGCCTTTATGTGGACAGAAAAATGACTGAGATATTGAGGTTGAACAACAAGCTCAGCACATCGCTGGCTGCTGTACTTACAGCAATCAATGTGGTCGATGACCTGTTCAAATGCAAGGAATCCGAGCATAATCTGAAAAATCAGCTCAAAAAGGCCAATGAGGAACTGGATAGACTGAAGAAGGAAAATAAGGCGCTGCAGCAGGAGAACACGGTACTGGGCAATCAAAATACCGAATTGAAGCTTGAACTGGCAAAAAGGGAAGCGGAACTTAGTGAAGTGAGGAACACATTGGACAAGGCGGAACGAACGAGGGAACAGGGTTAGGCTGGCCGGAACAGCGGTGAGGACGACTGCTCCGAAGACGACCGTGATGCGGGCGGACATACTGCGGACTGCTGGCACCGGATCCGAAGACGACCCGGGCTCAGATCAGACCGGCTGATTATCTTTCATTATGTCTTTGAAAACGAGATATTATAACCGCTTTGCGAGGCAATCCTGCAGAGCTTTTTTTATGTGGTCGTGTTCTTTATGCCGGTGTTTGTGAGAGAATAGTATTGGTATCCGGCGACAATAGCATCGAAGATACAACGGCGATGTCTTGAACTGGGAACTCGAAACAGGATCGATGGTGAATTTACTGCAGCATAATGCTGCAAAATGAAAACTGATATTGCCAGGCAACTGATATCGTCAAGCGGTTGATTAACCAGGAGCAGGGTAATATAAGCAATAAACAGGTTAATATAATTGGAAACAGGTTATAAACAAAATGGCAGCAGACACGAAAAAAACAGTAGAACTGCTGGCTCCGGCGGGCAACGCGGAGTCTTTGCGTGCGGCAGTCGAAAACGGAGCAGATGCGGTTTACCTTGGCGGGAAATTATTCAATGCCAGGCAGCAGGCAGGCAATTTCGACATGCCGGAACTCCGGGAAGGATTGAGATATGCCCATGCCAGGGGTGTGAGTATTTATCTTACACTAAATACGCTGCTCAGTGATGGTGAGATCCCTCAGGCCGTGGCCTATGCTAAAGAGGCCTGCGATGCGGGGATAGACGGTATAATAGTGCAGGATTTTGGTTTGGCGGCGTTGCTGCGGAAGACTTGCCCGGAACTGCCGCTACACGGCAGCACTCAAATGACGGTGTATGATCTTGATGGCGTGCGGTTGCTTGAAAAAATGGGATTCAAAAGAGTCGTGCTCGCAAGGGAACTGACCCTGGAACAGGCGGCATGGATAGCACGCAACACGGAACTGGAAGTCGAGATGTTCGTGCATGGAGCGATGTGTGTCTGCTATTCAGGGCAGTGTCTCATGAGCAGCATGATCGGCGGCAGGAGCGGCAACAGGGGAAGGTGTGCCCAGCCGTGCAGACTCGCCTGGACGCTTGTCAGTCCCGACGGCAAAAACAGGCCTTCGGACCGGCCGCGCTATCATTTGAGCCCGAAAGATATGAACACGCTGGAATACATTGGTGAAATCGCGGCTTCAGGTGTCAGGTCTCTCAAAATTGAAGGCAGGATGAAGAGCCCTGAGTACGTAGCCACCGTGGTGCGGATCTACAGAAAATACCTGGACATTGCCCTGAAGCAGGGGAATGCGGGCAATGCGGCAAAGCTGGACATTGATGAAAAAGACAGGCATGATCTTTTGCAGATATTCAACAGGGGCGGTTTTTCGTCAGGCTACCTGAAAGGCAAAAAAGGCGCCGCCATGATGAGTTATGACAAGCCGAACAACAGCGGCGTCTGTGTCGGCAGTGTTGTATCATATGACAGCAGGCGCCGGACTCTGAAGATCAGGCTGGTGGAAACACTGAACATCGGCGACGGGATCGAAATATGGGCAGGCGGATCCGGCAGCCCCGGCGGCACTGTTACTATGATAAAAAAGAGCGGCCGGAATGTTAAAAAGGCTGTGAAAGGTGACGTTGTCGAAATAGGCTTTTTCAGCGGAAACATCGCACCTGGCATGAAGGTGTTCAAGACCGCTGATATCGAACTGATCCGTGAAGCCCAAAGGACATATGCCAACGGCAATTTGAGGCGTATTCCGATCAGGGGTGCTGCCGTTCTGGAACCAGGCCGGCCGCTGGTACTTACGGTGGAAGACGATGATGGGCACAGGATCACAGCTTCAGGGTCTGTGCCGGCGGAAACAGCTGTGAACAGGCCGCTCACCAGGGACAGGCTGGCCGGGCAGTTGAATAAGACCGGCTCTACACCGTTTGACTTTGTTCAACTGGATATCAGGATGCAGGATGGGCTGGTCATCCCCGTAAGCGAAATCAATGAAGTCAGAAGGAAGGGCCTTGAAGCTTTATATGAGGCGAGGGCCGACCGCTACCCGGAAAGACGATGCGGAAGCGCTGGTGTGGTACCAGGCGTTTACGACAGCAGTCCTGCCGGTGTTATACACGATGTTGCCGGCGGCGGACCGAATGATGTGGTACTGAACGTTTCCGGCGACGGGTCGGACGGCACAACATCTGATGCTACCGGCGGCGGACATGACAACAGTAAGATGCAGATCACAAGGCAGAACGATTTATGCTCTGAACTGGTCCCGAGCCTGACAGGAACCCAGGCAATGAACACATCAGCAGAGAGCGGCCTGAATATGGCCGATGCACCGACTGCGGCAAAGAAGCAACCAATGGTATCGCTGTATTACTACAGGTGGGATGGTGAACAGGACATTGCCGTACCCGGCGCTGACAGAGTATATGTACCGCTCACTGCGGTCTGGAAGCAGGGATTCAGGCGTGCCGCAGGAGCTGCACGAAATGCAGGGACGGAAGTGTTTTGCTGGCTTCCTTCCATAACGAATGGGAATTATGAAAAACTGATCGACAGGTTCGTTGCCGAATATAACGACAGAGATGATATTGACGGTATCCTTGCCGGCAACGCAGGAACAGTCCGCAGGCTGTCAGGCATCGGTAGATTGCGGCTGGCAGGCGATATATCCCTCAACCTTTTCAACGCATACTCAGTCGCGGAAATTGCGGGGCTTGGGCTGGAAAGCGCTGCGGTGTCCGTTGAACTGACCGCCCGGCAGATATCCGGACTGGCGGCTGATTTACGGCGGGCAGAGTTGATGGCACATATACGGCAGAAAGACCTGACGGCGTGCCTGCAGCGGGTTTCGGAAAAAATTCCGGATAAGGAAGGCAGCCGAATGAGGCCTATAAAACTGGAAGCTATGAAGCCCATTGACCTGGAAGCAGTCGTATACGGCAGGCTGCCGCTGATGATCAGCGAGTATTGTCCGGTCGGTTGCATCGAGGGAGGCTTTAACGGTCTGTCAAAATGCAGCGGATGCTGCGGCAGGGGCGATTATGCATTGCGGGACAGGCTTGGCATGGAGTTTCCTGTCCTGTGTGATAATATCGACTGCAGGAGCACTATCCTGAATTCAACTGTGCTGTTCGTGCCTGATTCGCTCAGAAGCCTTGCTGAAGCTGGCATCAGTATTTTCCGGCTTTATATATGGGACGAGGATGTCGATACTATAAAAGAACTTGTCAGGTTATACAGGGCTGCTTTGGCCGGATCCGGCAGTGGTGAAGCGGCACTGGGGCGGCTGACAGATAAGATAAAAGCTGCAGGCTTTACAAAAGGCCACTATTACAGGGGCGTGTAGAGCGCCAGGCTGTGAGTAGTAAAGACGTAATGCGTGAAAAGACGCAAAAATACCGGAGAGTACATAAATGTGCCGGAGACGCAAACGTGCCGGAAAGCATGTGAATGTGCCGGAAGGTACGCAAACGAAAAAAATGGTACAGTGAAAACAGGTGGAGAAGTTTGAACTGTCGCAAGCAAAATCTTTCATCAGCCTCGATTCCATCAGCCTTGAACGGTCCGCCTGTCTCATATATGAAAGCCGTCCCGGGCTTCAGACTGATTTGTCACTTGTACCGGAAGGAGGAGAAATGTATGGGAAACAGGGTTAAAGTATACATCAAAGTATGGGGAGTGGGCAGGATCCCGCAGT
>JAAZKL010000246.1 GCA_012799845.1 Clostridiaceae bacterium | reverse complement strand
TACGGAGAAGCCTGCACAAGCGGGATGTTATCCTCTTTGAACGGCGTTTCCGAAGTGCCGTAGACTGACGAGGACGAGGCAAATATGAACTTCTTTACGCCGTATTTCCTGCAGCATTCGAGCATTGCGACAGTGCCCTTTACATCCGTATCGACATATCTGAGCGGATCGAGAACGGATCCTCTTACTCCTGCAAGTGCGGCCAGGTGTACGATAACATCCGGTTTTTCCTGTTCCATGACCGCCCCGGTGACTTCGCCATCGAGTATGTCACCCTTGATAAGCCTGAAATGGGAACAGCACACGCAGCAATCCAGGTTTTTCCTTTTCGCCGACGGGGTATAGCTATCGTTGAAATTATCCAGGCATATGGCTTCATAGCCGCTGCGCAGCAGACGTTCACACAGATGCGAACCTATGAAGCCGGCCCCTCCGGTGACAAGCACCTTCATTTCCTGCCCACCCCCTCATAACAAAATCCGAAGCTCCTTACGTATTCGGGTCTGTATACGTTCCGGAGGTCCATGAACACCGGCCTTCTTACAATGGATCTCAGTCTTCTGAAGTCAAGATCCGAAAACTCCTTCCATTCGGTTGCCAGTACGATGCAATCGCTCCGGTAACAAGCTGTATATAAGTCGTTGCAGTATTCAAGCTTCATTTCGGGATGCTCCATTTTCATGTTTTCCATCGCTTTGGGGTCGTAAACCGTGACCGACGCATTCCGCTCCAGCAATGCAGAAATCACGGATACAGCCGGCGACTCGCGTATGTCATCGGTTTCGGGCTTGAAAGACAGGCCCAGTACCGTGATCCTGCAGCCGGCCAGTTTGCCCAGCGCCCTTTCGATCTTATTGACCATACGCCTCTTCTGAGCCTCGTTCACTTCAAGAACGCTTTGCAGCATCTGTGATTTACAGCCGAATTTTGTGCTGAGCGCCAACAGTGCCTTGACGTCCTTGGGGAAACAACTGCCTCCGAAGCCGGGGCCCGGATTCAGAAAATGCGGCCCGATCCTGTTGTCGAGTCCCATTCCGCGTGTTACCCCGCTGATGTCGATACCGCACTTCTCGCATAGATTAGCCAGTTCGTTCACGAAACTTATCTTTGCCGCCAGGAATGCATTCGATGCATATTTGATCATTTCCGCCGTTTCGATATCGGTCACCAGTATCGGAACGTTTTCCGCCATCTGCCTGCTGTAAATTTCCTTCAGCGCTTCGGCTGCCCTGGTGCTTTCTGCTCCTGTTACGATCCTGTCCGGGTTAGTGAAATCGCTGACGGCAGAACCCTCTCTCAGGAACTCAGGGTTTGACGCTACGTCGAAATCTATCTTCAGGCCGCGCCTGGCCAGCTCTGCCGCTATCGTTGCTTTGACGGTTTTTCCCGTGCCCACCGGGACCGTGCTTTTGCTGACGATTATTTTATACCTGTCCATATAAGCGCCGATGCTGCGGGCTGCTTCAAATACATTGCCTGTATCGCAGGAACCGTCGGGAAGCGTTGGCGTGTTGACGGTGATAAAAATGATATCGCCATGGTCAACAGCCTGCCTTATGTCATCAGTAAAACTGAGCCTGTGTTCCCTGGCGGCGCTGTCTGCCAGGTCTTTCAGTGAAGGTTCATATATGGGAATGATGCCGCTGTTGAGGGCTTCTATCTTCTTTCTGTCCTGATCGCAGCAGACCACGTTCATGCCTGACGAAGCAAGGCAGGCGCCTGTTACCAGGCCGACGTATCCTGTCCCGATAATCGAAACTTTAGCGGTGTCAGCAGCGGGGCCGGCCGACGGGATGTTAATGGTAACTGAAGAGGCACCGGCTGATGCATTTTTGATAACGGGAGCCGGGTCTGTATCGGCGCTGTGGATCCTTGTGGTCGGTGTTTCCTGGCCCTGTGGCAGTGTTTCCGGGACTTGTGGCAGGGTATCATGACCCTCTGTCTGTGCTTCCGGGGTCTGTGGCGGTGTTTCCGGGACTCGCGGCCGAATTTCCTCGATCCCCTCGAATATCTCAGTGGCCACTCTTTCCCAATTGTACTTTTCCTCAGCCATCTGCCTGCCTCTCCGGCCCATAGCAGCGGCTATGCCAGGGTTATCCAGCAGGAAGCGGATCCTGTCGGCCATCATGGCCGGGTCTTTGTACCGGTCTATCACGATGCCACAGCTTTCTGCCGACCCTGCAGGATTTGCAGCAAATGCAGCCGCACCTGTGTCAGCCGCACCATTTGTTCCGTACATGACCTCGGCGTTGCCTCCCCTGTTGGTCGTGATTATCGGGATGCCGGCTGCCATTGCCTCGTAGTGCACTCTTGCCAGCGGCTCGTTCCACTGGGAGGCGCAGACGAAAACGTCTCCCATGCAATAATAGTCGGGGATATCCGACGGAGGTATGAACCCGGTGAATACGACCGGCCCGGGAAGCTTCAGCACGAGCTTGCGGATATGGTCGGTGTAATCATCGCCTGCGTTGCTGCCGTACCATTTGCTGCCTGCGATCACCAGTGCGGTATCCGGGTGGGTCTGCATCACCTTCTCCATTGCATCGATCAATATGTGGACTCCCTTTTTTATGCTCAACCTGCCCACATACAGGATGACCCTGTAATCCTGCAGGTTATATTTCGACTTCATTTCAAGCTTTTTCGACGCTCCCGCTTCTGTCCACGGGGGATCATACTTTTTCGGGTCGACCCCCGAATATACCACGCGCACCTTTCCCCCGGCAGTTGGGAAGCGGCTTGTGACCGTGTCCGCGATATATTTGCTCACAGTATTGATGAACTCTGATTTTTCGATGCATTTAAGTCCGGCATCGTCGGAGATTTTCTCAGTATGCATCATTTCGTTGTGAAGGCTGAGACTGAACCTTGATACGGGGAAGCGCTCCGACAACTCAAGAAGGAATTTCGGCCTGTTAAAGACGTGGATCAGTTCGTATGGCGCTCCGTCCTTTTCGACGGAAGCCGCAATGCTCTCAATAATATTCTGTATATAAACGGTTTGTGATTTACCTGGCACTCTTATATACCGTATGTTTTCCCTGGTTTCTTCTGAAGGCAGGCTGGGATGCTGGACACAACAGACCGTTATATCATGATGCCGCGACAGGTATGGCAGGATGCCGTCTATATACATCTGTATCGCACCGCCGGCCACCGGCGGCACCGGAAGCTTTTCAGTGCAGATGAGGGCTATCTTCAAGTCAATCACTCCTTTTGAAGCAAAGCCGTAAAGCCTCTTCCTTGGATGATTCCAACAGCGCGGTTTTTTCTATTTCGGACGCCTTGAGCGCTTTGCCGTTCTGGAACAGGTTTTTAACGAGGCCGTAGAACCAATGCGGGAACAGGAGATCAGCATATAAAACTTCCATTTCTTCTGCTCCCATCGGGTTTATTTCAGTGTACCAGCCCAGTATCTCCGAAATGGCTTCGGCAGACCAACGGTTATGCCTTTCGGCGTTTTTGCCGATGATTTTTCTCAGGTCCCTGGCGGGAAGGTCGTAAGTCACTCCGTCCAGGTCAAGGACATATACGCTGCTGCCGACGGCGAGTGCATTTCCTTTGCCGTAGTCCTGGTGGCAGAGAACTATCCGGTCGGATACCTGGTCAGATGGCTTTTTACTCCCATTTGTCCCGCCCTGCTCCGTCAGTTTTTTATAATCCGACCCGTCCAGTGCCGCCAAAGCTTTGTCCGCCAGTGCGAGCATCCTGTCGACGTGCTGCAGGTATGCGGAAAGAGCTGGGCTTGGATAGCTGCCCTCTGCCAACTCTTTCCATGCGGTCAGCTTCCTGCTCATAGAAGTGTACTGGTCGGGCCATTTTCCGAGCTTTGTGGAGACCCTTGCCCCTTCGACGGCCTGGTAGCCCTTTGATGCCAGGTGGAATTTGGCCAGACCGCGGACAGCCATGCGCAGATCGGCAGGAACATTGAAATTCAGGTCTTTCCCTGCGATCCATTCGTACAGGACGAACAACTGGCCGTTATATTGTGTGATCGGCTCCCCGTGCATGTTCGGGTAAACCCCGGGCACAAGGCCGCCGGAGTTCTTTACATGGACCTGGGCGTTGACGGAGAACAGAGCCTTGTCGATCGTGTGTTTCAGCCGTTTGAGGCAGTACGGCACACCCCCTGACGACACCTTCCATACTGTTTTGATCGACCCGCCCTGGATGACGGAGACACTGTCCGGAACTATCCCGTATTCTTTCAGAACGTTATTTGCGATCGCCGGATCACATGCAGTCGATTGATTGCCTGCAGTTTCAGCTCTATTATTTGCGATATCCATTTTGCTACCTCCGGTCCCTTAATTCAACTTGCTGGTCAAACGGAGCCGATATGCTCCTTAAGCCGGGCTTGTGTTCTTCAACCTGCCATCATCCGAAACGTGTTCAATAAGTCATGCGGACAAAATCGACCGGCCTAAATCGGCGCTATCCGGCCGAAATCCTCCAGCACGGGCTCTGCTGTTTTTTCAAACGCCGCCATCTCCCTGATCCTCTTCAAATACTTCTCATACGACCATTCTTTGTCGCGCTTGTAGAAATACTTGTTGACCGCCCCCAGGAACAGGTGGGGGAAAAGAAGGTCAAGCTTCACTACTTCCCACTGGGACGGCGTAAGCGGGTTTCTCGCCTGGTAATTGTGTAATATGGCGGCAGCCAGTTCAGCGTTCCATTTGCCCGATTTCTTCATGACTTTGTTCAGCAGTTTCCTGATATCCCTTGCTGCTATGTCTATGGTGATGGAGTCAGTGTCGATCACGCACAGCTTTTTCCCGTCGGTCAGCAGAAGATTGCCGGCGGCAAAATCCTGGTGGCACAGGGAGCCTTTGCTTTCAGCCTTCTGGCTCCAGTTCATGTAATCGTTCCCCTTCAGTCCTTCGATCGCCCGTTTTCCGCGCTCATAGTAGTACGGGAACTCATTCGCGATGACCGATTCGATGGCGTCAAGGCTGCTTTTCATTAGCAGGCTGTCATAATAGGAACGCATATCCTCAAGCCTTTCTGAATAGACCTCCGGCCATGTCCCGAGATGATACTTCGGCTTTGTTCCCTCAGCGGGCCGGAAACCTTCCGATGCCCGGTGGAAATCCGCAAGCGTGGAAGCGATCAACGCCATTTCTTCCGGCGACGAGTATGACGGATTCTTTCCTTCCACGGCATCCGTGAGGACGAAGCATGTGCCTTCGATGTTTACATATTCACTTCCGTCGGAAGTCCTGTTCACTTCCGGCAGCAGCACCCCGTTGTTCCTGAGGTGCCTGACTGCATCGAGGATGAACCTCAGGGTCTGCTCGGAGTTGGATATCTTTTTCAGGATCTTCATCCCTGATGTCGTCCTGACCCACCACACACCCTTCTTTTCCTTGTATGACTCATTGCGTATATCCAAAACTGTCAGAGGATAATGCTTCAAAACCTCTTCCAGCGGTTCATGCACTTCCGGCGGCATGGCTGTGACCTCCTTTTCTGTACGGAAACTGGTCGGAACGGTGCAGATTGCAGCAGGTTCGAGTTGTAACTGCACCGAAGCCTGTAAAAACCACATAAAGTAATAACGAAACAGCATCAAAACTGCATCAAAACAGCATCAAAACTGCATCAAAACTGCATCAAAACTGCATCAGGGGGATCGGCTCCCCCTGATTAGTCAAGGCATTTATTCTTCCTCTTCTTCGATTTCGAGTTCGAGATTCGGATTCTCCCATGATACCTTGATCGATACGGATCCGCCCTCTGCGTCTTCATCGTATTTGACCTTGTAATCCAGCTCGACGTCCGACGGTATGGATACTGCTTTCCCTTCGACTGTCAGCCTTCCTGCGAACAGTTCAGGAACAGCCTTTTTGAGGAAATCGCCGAATTCTGCCTTTGAACCTGTAAATGCTTCCTGGTACCTCATTGAACGCACTCCTTTAATTAAATATTTCTTTTACATAATATTGGTAACGCATGGTTTATGTTACATATTAGTTCACGCAGCCGACTGCCGTATTTTTTACACAGTTGGCATTTGGATCGCTCACACATCAGGCAGTTGGATACATTTATTCGGCAGGCTGTTGGATCGATCACACAGAGCAGTTGTATATGCTTACTTAGCAGGCCGCAACATCAGCCCATCCGGCATTACAGCGTCGGGCACAACGAATGTATACACATGAATTGAATTCCTGTTGAAGGTCAAGTATAATTTCAAGTATAACGAGGCAAATATATCACCGCTGCTGCAAAAAGCGCCGCTGAAAGCGGCAATTGCTGATTTTAAGGCGGATGGCGTGTTTTGCGCCTCGTCGATGCACTGCCCGTAAAGGAATATTTTGTTAACCGGAATTACCTTTCAGCCGCAGTGCAAAATAACCACAAAAGCTGCACCGGGTCAGCCAACAATGCCGGTGCCAGCCCGGAGGGCCATAGATGACATATGATACGCGGATAATACGGACATGTTCGAAAGACCCATGGTGGAATCTTGCCGTGGAAGAATACCTGCTGGAACGGGTACGGCCGGATCAGTGCATACTGTACCTCTGGCAGAATGAAAGTACTGTAGTTATCGGAAGGAACCAGAATCCCTGGAGGGAATGCAGGACCGATCTGCTGGAGGGCAACGGAGGGAAGCTTGCGAGAAGGCTGTCCGGGGGAGGCGCGGTATACCATGATTCAGGGAACCTCAATTACACGTTTGTGACAGGCAGGGAGGTATACGACGCCGAGCGGCAGCTGGGGGCAGTGCTCTCGGCTGTGAGAAGCCTTGGCATAGAAGCCGTGAAAAGCGGCAGGAACGACCTGACCGCCGACGGGCGGAAATTCTCGGGCAATGCATTCTGCATCAGGAAACAGGGCGCATATCAGCACGGAACTATCCTGGTATCGACCGATCTGGACAGCATGTCGAAATACCTCCAGGTATCCGAAGAAAAAATGAAATCAAAGGGCGTCAAGTCTGTCAGGTCAAGGGTCGTAAACCTGTCTGAACTGAAACCCGGGCTCTCGGTCGATACAGTTGCGGATGCGCTTATCGAAACGTTCAGGAGGGAATACGGCAGCACGGCTGAAATCGAAGAAACTGTCAGGAAGGACAGGGAGAGCAGGGATGCCCTCGAGGAACTCTATTGCAAATATTCCTCATGGGCATGGCGGTACGGAGAAGCCCCGGATTTTGATGTTACATATGAAACCAGGTTCCCCTGGGGAGGCATTGAGATAGGATTCACGCTTCAAAACGGCATCATAAGCGAGGCAGTCGTGTACTCCGACGCAATGGATGCAGCTTATATCGCAAGCCTGACGGAAATCCTGAAAGGCTCGCGTTACGACTCCGGGCAATTGGCAAGGCAGATCCTCGAGGCGGACTCGGAAGAGCCGGACGATGTGAAGACAATGGCGGAGGACCTGGCGGGCTGGCTGAGCAGCAAAGGCTTCTGATGTGATCGGACGCATTGACAGGATTTACTGAACCGATATATTGACTGGAAGATTGAACTGGTATATTGTACT
>JAAZKL010000245.1 GCA_012799845.1 Clostridiaceae bacterium | reverse complement strand
TTTGTCTTCAAATGAATATCGGATGTCATCACTTGCCTTAAAGGGTTTATATGTGTAAAATTCGTGGGTATCCATCATCTCCAGTGTACATTCCAGCACTTTGACAACGTTTTCATTTATATCTCCTGCCGACCTGTATTCGGGCAGCTTTTGTCGGAGTATTTCGATGGCCTTGTTTTTAGCAGGCAGATATCCGGTCCTCAGGACGAAATCTATGTTGCGCTCGGGCTCTGTCAGCCACTTGAGGAACACGACTGATGCGTATTCCTTCTCGGGAGTGGACTTGGAGATAATTGCGCCTGCGCCCTGTTGTACGGCGATTTTCTTGCCGTTCTCGAACGATGGATATGGCATGACCTTCAACTCCACGTCATATTTTGTGTTGTCGGGGAAGGTAACGGTTTTTGGGAAAAAGCCCGCGCCTGCTGAAGAGCCGACGTACATGAGCAGATCGCCGGTCTGGGTGTCTTCGGACCGGTAGAAACTGTATGCGCCGAAGTGACCTTTGACCATAGGCGCGAAATACGAGTCCCAGACGGTTTTCATCGCAGGGTTGTTCAAATCGATCTCGCCGGTACTATCGCTGTTCACCACAAAGAAATCGGAACCTAGTTGTTTATATGAAACAATTGCAAAGTTGCTGGCAGCATCACAGCCGTATAACGCTTTGCCGTCATTTGGTATGTCAGGGGTTTTTGCGTCGGTCCATTCGAAATATGCAGCCGCTGTTTCACGGATGCCCTCGAATGTCTCCAGCATGTCTTCATTCAGTTTCTTTGACGGATTGGCCTTGTTATACTCATCCAGGAACTGTTTGTAGAAGGTGTAATTTATGTACAGTGTTTCTGTAGACTTGGCAATTGGGAATATCACGCAGCCGCTGTCTTCAGTGATCCTGCCTTCCTCGATGTAACTCGGGATATACTCGTCAAGCTCATCTTTCGTCATGTATTTATCCAATGGGATCAGTTTGCCCATATTGTAAAGGGTGTAAGCCGTGCTCGGGTATGCTGTGGCTATTTCAGGGAAGTCGGAACTGCCGGGCTCCCTGTTTGCAGAAGCGAGCAGCCTGGTGTGGATGTCGCCCGTGTTGTCCATGCTGAAAGCCTTGACCGTTATTCCTGAATCGGCCCCGATCGTGCTGTTGAATTCTGTGACCAGATTGTCGAAGCTCACCTTTTGCTCACCAAGATAATGATGCCAAATGGTTATCATAACAGGTTTATCCTTGCTGAGCCTGGGAAGCTGTGAACCACAGGAAGACAAAGAGAACAGCATCAGCGCCGAAACTGCTATGAGCAGAGGCCTCAGAAGCAGCGAAGGCCTACCAGGGCGCCTGCTGTCACTCCCGGCGTAGTATTTGGTGTAACGATATGGACTCTGCACGGATGCAGTTATTTTAGATTTATTTGCAAAAAAACGTTTGACTGAAAAGAGAAATGAAATCAGCTTATTGCGCAAATTCCTTGAGTTGATCATATCTATTTCCCCCAGCTTATGTTAATACATATAATCTCTACACATACATACTCTAGCACATTTTTGACTGTGTGTACATGCATTTTGACCAAGATATGGGCGTAAACCGTATATATGTAAGAGAACTTCACATTTGGTGGGGACACTTCTCACCTTTTAAATACATCCGATGGAATGACCGGAATGGATGCTAAGAGGAGGGACGCTTCCCACCAATTGAACATTTCTGAGGAAGAAATCTGAAGGGGACACTTCTCACCAATTGAGCATTTCTGAAGAAGACTCTGAAAGGGACACTTCTCACGATTTGACAAAAGGAAGTGTGATCGGACATTTATAAGTACAGCTGTACATTTCGGTATCTTGCAAAGGCTTGATCTGAGCATATAAATTTAGTGAACTTATGATTGTGATTGGATTGAGGGATAAAAAAGAAAGCAGAATATCGCTGGTATTCGGACTGATCCACTTGATAATATAAGTATTATGAATCAGAAGCTGATAAATGATTGCCAGCTTCTTTTTTCACAAGTATTACAGATCGGCAGGGAAAGATAGCCTTTTGCAGTTACATTTACCTGGTGTGGAGCAACTCCAAAAGCCGGATGCAAAGCGATTTCATAAATTAAAGCGAAAGCAGTTTCAAGGCTAAAGCCACACAATATACGATTCAATAGCTCGTTTTGTAAACTCAACAGCTAATATTATTACAGAAATAATAACAGCTGATCTGTGCTGCCTTGCGGTTTATCGTAATGTTCGATATGCGAATTATATTAAATACTCAGGCAGAATTCAGTGCTAATTCCGTAAAAATCTGCATATGCAAACTATCGTTATGTATCAGATCATACCCTTTTTTACAGAGTCTTGAGCAACTCGTTATTGTTATGTTGAATATATGCCTGCAGATGTCCTTGTAGCTAAGATTACATAACACTCTTAGCACATAAGCCGTGAAAGCCCGGTAATTGGTTAGTTTATGTCTGCATTTTGTGTGCAGACTTGTAAGCTGGTTCATATGAAGCCTGTCGGATATGAACGATATGACGTTTGTGATCGGCCTGTCCCTGAGTATGATATTTCGGCCGCTCACATATTCATATTCAGGGGACAAGGGGAATATCAGGTGAGTTTCGTCTATATCAAATATCTGCCCTTTTTCGGCAATAGCACGCCGCCCCCTGACAAAACTATAATAACGCTCTGTGAAACCGACATTTTCGGGCAAATCGAACAAGCTTTTTATGAAGTTTGTATCGACTATTCCATATTGGTCGCGGCATATACCGAGGTAAACACCATAGGATGAATATCTGTACATTTCTTCTCTCCCGGAATAGCCCTTAATATCGTGAGGATTGTTATGTATGTATGCGGATACGACCAAGTTATATGCATCGGTTGAAAGTATCTTGCTTACGAATCGATCCTGAAAAAGGTGGCCATGACGGCTGTACTTAGTATTGTAATACCATACATAGGCAGTATTCAGGCTATGCATGAATTTTGATATGTCAAAGCCTTTTGGATCCAAATGCAGGTGCACATGATTTTTCATCAGGCAATAAGCGTACAGGCTGCATTTGTATTTGCTCAGATACCTTTTCAACAGACGCAGGTAATAGTCATTATCTTCGTCATCTCTGAAAAGAAGCAGTTCTGAATTGCTTCGGCACATAACGTGATATACTGCTGTAGGATCCTTCATACGGGCTTTTCGCGGCATTTACCTGCACCTCTTCAAGCTAATGCCGAACAAGTGTTCTGGCAAGAATAGTCTAACATGGATTTGTATATGGTGCAATATATTTCCCAATACTGTTTATTTTTGTGCGTTTTAGGCGCATTAGGCGGAGCATGATATGGGAAATGTGGGCTGAAGCCGGTGGCGTTTGATGATGGTTACTCTTTAGTCAGATAGTATTGCTGTGAAGTCTGAGGAAGTGAGCAGTATAGCAGGGGTGGAGTAATTGATCCGGCAATATAAAGTAGAATAGTATGAAGCCGTATGTGGATTGAGCGGCATGTTCGGTAAAGTACTGGTTGTGGGCAATTTAGGAGCCCTCTCTGAGTAATTTTTATACTGACTTGTGCCAAAAAGGTGAGAAGTGTCCCCAGCGAGAATAAAAACCAGCAGACCATTAAGCATGGCATAAAGTCTGCTGGTTTGTCCGTTATGCTGGTCAGCTTGATTTGATTGATCCGTCTGTAAAGACCTTGTGTTACAGCTATTAGGCATTTACGCGGCTGTTTCATTGATTTTTTGTTTTACATTGGTTTCATGAACATCTGAGTCCAGTAGCACACACCGTTCTTGTTTTTGGCAAGTCCAACGCCTATTTCAGTATATGAGCGGCTCAAGATGTTGTTTCTGTGGCCGGGTGAATTCATCCAGT
>JAAZKL010000244.1 GCA_012799845.1 Clostridiaceae bacterium | reverse complement strand
TCAATGTATGCCTGGCCCTGAAAATCCTGTTCTTTATTATGGACATCGGCTTCCCGAGATCCTCTGCTATCTCCTTGTAGGACATGCCTTTCTGATGATACATGACGATAGGAGCCTTGTAGATTTCAGGCAGACTGTCGATGGCATCCTGCAGGACCTGGTATTTCTCCTTCCTCAAGTAGCTCTCTTCAGGCGAATCCGTATCCGTGCCTGTAAAGCTTTCGATCTCTTCGAGAGAGACATAGTTCAGCTTTCTGCGTCTGACATGGTCGAGGCAGACATTGGTTGCTACCTTTACGCACCAGGTGGAGAATTTATACTGGTCATTATACTTGGAAAGCGACCTGTAAATTTTAATGAATGTATCCTGTGCCATGTCATCCGCTTCCTCATTATCACTGGTAAACTTGTATGCAACGGAATAGATCAGCCTCTTATACCTCGAAATAAGCTCTGCGAATGCATCATTGTTGCCTCTCAGACAGCTCTTTACCACTTCGGAATCAGTTCTGTTCATATATCCAACCCCCAATCGATCAGATTCGCTTTGCCAGCTGATTCAGCCGTGTTAGCGTGTGTTGTTATTTTTTTAACTAATCTTATTATATTTGTCCTTTATCTGCGCTGCATCAGCCAGCAGGACGGATTTCAGGCAGTCCGGATGTTCAGTTGTTATGCCGGTCATCTGTTCAGTTCCACCTGGCCAGAAGGCCAGTAAGAATAAAGGAGTGATCTCCTGGTAGTACCGGTCATGATCTGTTCATGCTGATATTATCCGACCATAGAGTTAATATTCCGATCATAGTAATAATCATCCAACTATAGTGACAATGATCCGACCATAGTAATAATTATCCGACCGTAGTGATAATGATCCAATCCTAGTGATAATAATCCAATTACAGTTATAATAATCCAAAACACTGATAACTATCTGGAACACTGATGCTATCCAAATATTCATAACCTTCTAAATACTTATGATCATCTGATCATACAAATGACAGAAAGCAGCATGTCAGAGTTATCCCCTTTGCTGACAAAAGCATCGGCGCCCGCATACTTTGCCATGCTCTCAGCTTCAGGGCTGACACTCATTGCGACTATGCGGATATCCTTGGCCAGCCTCCTTATCTCGGGAACAACATCAGCCATGTCACGGTTCGACAACTCCCAGTCAAGCAACAGAATATCAGGTTTCATTTCTTCCACCTTTGTTAGAAGGCTGTTCATATCTTCCGCCTCATCTATTATGAAATGCCCGTCCTGCTGCTCAAGCAGGACTTTCAGGGCATTAAGCACATCAGCCTGGTCATCTGCGATCAGTATCTTCATGATCCCACCCCTTTCAGGCAGTATGCCTGCAATTTTATCAGGTATAACAATAATTGTAATAGAAAATCCCCTTCCATGCTTCATTCACATGGGGGGATTATTTCTGGCCAGAAGGTCAGTATGTGGACCTGGCCAGGTGGCCAGGTGTTTATAGGAGTATATTAAAGTGAAACTCGCTGCGCCAGGCCCGGATATTCATCCGCCATGTCAGCCTCGGGATCCCTGTGTCGATCCGGAGGCTCTATGTCAGTCCGGGGTCGCTGTGCTGGTCCGAAGGTCCTGCGTCAGCCTCTGAGCATTGTACCAAGTCCGAGGCCGCTGTGCCAGTCCGGAGCCCCTGCGCCAGTTCCGGGGCCATTGTGTCAGCGTATCCGCGCTTCCGTGTGTCAGCGTGTCCGAGGCTTCCGTGTCATATGAGCTTGTGCTGAAGCGCCTTTGATACAGCCTCAGTCCTGCTCGAAACCTCAAGCTTGGACAAAATGCTGCTGACATGGAACTTCACTGTCGACCTGCTTACGAAAAGCTTCTTTGCGATCTCGGGATTACTCAGACCCTCAGCCATCATTTTGAGCACTTCCTTCTCCCTGGCGGTAAGTTCGTTGGCATAAGACTCCTTTTTGCGCCCCGTCGCTTTTATCAGCACCTGTGTCGCTTCCGGCGACAATGTTGGCTTGCCTGCATGCGCTTTGCGTATCGCGTCGGCAAGCTCGTCTGCCGAGACATTCTTCAGCAGATAACCTATAGCTCCCGCCTGGAGAGCCCCTTCGATCAGCTCGTCCTCTTTGAAACTTGTGAGCACGATCACCTGTATATCCTCAAAACGCTCCCTGATTTCTTTGGTAGCCTGCGCGCCGTCCATTACAGGCATCACGAGGTCCATCAGCACTACGTCGGGATGAAGAGCTTCACATATTTCCACAGCCTCCCATCCATCAGCTGCCTCCCCGACCAGTTCAAAGTCGTCAAACACCTGCAGGAATGCGCCCAATCCACTCCTTACAACATTGTGATCATCCACGATGACTATCCTGATCTTCCCGTCGCTCACTTTATTGTCGCACATATTACCGCCCACCTTTCAACAACACCAAAAACAGATATTATATACTCATGCACTACCGACCCATTCCAGTTCCACCTTCGTGCCGCATCCCGGTTTTGATGAAACAGAAAACCTTGCTCCTGCCGACTCGGCCCGCTCCTTCATTATACTCAGGCCAAACCGTCCGGAATCGATGTTCTGAGGTTCAAAACCCTTTCCGTCGTCGGTGACACGAAGCGAGGCAACGATGATCCCCAGATTCGGATCGTGGTTTATATTTAGCCCGACCACTGCATTCTTCGCACCGGAGTGCTTGGCTATGTTATTCAGCGCCTCCTGGGCAACACGATAAAACACTATCTTCACATCGCCGGGCAGCTTTGCAGCTGCCTTTATATCAAGCTTTACAGGGATGCGCGCTCTGCCGGTCGCCGCTTCGCACAACTGCCTGAGCAGTTCCTCTATAGGCGCCTCCGCAAGCGTTGCCGGCCGCAGCTCAAAAAGGAGCGTCCGCATCTCAGCCAGTGCGCCACGCGTAAGTTGCTTAAGTTCATCCAGCCTCTTCATCCCCTCGTCCCTGTTTCGCTCCCATATCCTGGGGACCACCTCGGCAATCAGGCTGGCGGAAAACAATGTCTGTGTGACCGCATCGTGGAGATCACGCGCCAGCCGGTTCCTCTCAGCCATAACAGCTGTTTCCTCAGCCTGTTTCTTCAGCCTCGTGTTGTCGATAGCCAGGGCGGCCTGGTCCGCAAATGACATGGCAAGAGTCAGGTCCTCATTTGAGACATCCCTGTCCAAACCATCGCCGTCGCACTTGAAATACAGCGTTATCCCGCCATAAACCTCATCCCTGCATATCAGGGGAACGGCGGTCATCTTGCAGCAGTTGTCACGGAGCCATTTCAGATGCGCATCCATGAATGGGTTGTCATAATACGGCCCGTTTATTTCAGAAGGATCGGTCCTGACAACAGGCCGCCTCCCGTCAAAAGCCTTTTGCAGTATCGGAGCCCTGAAGCCCATGTCATTCACCAGGCTCTCCATGTGGGGCAGTCCATGGGATGCGACCAGGTACATGAGCCCGGTCCCGCTGTCCAGCCTGAACAGCGCCGCCGCATCTGCATGCAGCAGCCTGACCGCCTGCCTTATGATGAATCCCAGTATATCCTCCAGCGACCTGTTTGAATTAAGCGCCCGCATTATATCTTTCAGGCCTTCGGCCACACGCCTTCTCTGCTCGTTTTCCTGCAGCCTTTTCTTGACTTCGTCATACAGCTTTGCGTTCTCATATTCGATGGCAGCCTGGTTAGCGAAAGCCGCTCCAAGCTCCACATGATAATCCTTGTAATAGCCCGGCTCGGTGTGATCCAGCGTCATGATGCCTATGACGGTGTCTTTGTAAACCATGGGCAGGCTCATCCAGCACCTTGCGTCCCTGAAAATGGTATCCATGTAGTCCCGCATGTTTTCCCTGAATGTGACCGTCAGTTCGTCATCCGACAACAAATCATCGATGACCACAGGATTCCTCAGCAGTTCCTTTTCCAGGGGCAGTGAATAGGTCCGTTCCTGGTCGGGCTTGAGCTTGGATCTGTGGGCTATCACGCTGACACGGTCCCCTTTGGCTATAAATATCTTGGCGTCCCTGTATTCGATGATCGTCCTGAGTTTGTCCAGGATAGCCTCAAGCAGGGGTCTCAGTTCCATAGTCGATGTAACGAGATTTGACACTTCCAGCAAAGTGGTGAGGAACTTCGAATTCTGCTGGAGCGCATCCCTGCAACCGTCATTGTCCATATTATCTTTATTATACATACTGCCTTTATCGTCCATGGCTTCCTCCGGCCGGCAACAGACTGTTTTTTTGATTGTATACCATATACTTTCAAACATCAATATCCGTAACACATCTGAGGGCATACACAATATAATGATAGTGGCATTCAGGATAGCGATATCCGGAACATGCCGGCATCCATCATATCAGGATCTGATTAAGTATAAGGAAGAGGCTGGTGTTTTTTCATGCAGACGATCTCTCTCGGGTCGACAGGACCTGATGTCAGGCTGGTACAAAGCCTTCTGAACAGGATAGGGTATAACGCCGGACCGGTGGACGGGATATTCGGCACAAGGACATATCAGGCCGTCACCGCCTTCCAGGCAAACAACTCACTGGCTGCAGACGGGATAGTCGGGCCTGCGACATGGGCCGTGCTCGACCGGCTGCTCCGCGGATATGATACATACACCGTTCGTCTCGGAGACACTCTGTACCGGATAGCGCGAGCCTATTACACCACGGTGGATGCCATCATCACTGCGAACCCGGGGATCGACCCCGATATGATAAGAGTCGGGCAGCGGCTCGTGATACCATACGGCATTGATGTTGTGACGCTCGATGTGGCCCCCACATACGAAATCGTGCAGAGGCAGATACAGGGGCTGAAAGCCAGGTACCCGTTCCTTGAGACAGGGTCCATCGGCAAGAGCGTGATGGGCAGGGAACTTTATTACATCAGGCTTGGAACCGGATCGAGGGAGGTTTCCTATAACGCTTCCCATCATGCGAATGAGTCGATAACGACGCCAGTACTGATGAAATTCGCAGAAAATTACGCAAAAACCTATGCAGCAGGGGGCAGTATACAAGGTTACAATATACGTGAACTGTTCAACCTGACAAGCATATATCTGATCCCGCT
>JAAZKL010000243.1 GCA_012799845.1 Clostridiaceae bacterium | reverse complement strand
ATCACTTCCATCCGCTCTTCCACATAATCCTTCATATGCTGATTTTCCGCCTGGAATTCATCATCGAAGAGCGCAAACATAGCATCTGCATCTACATTATTGATCGCTTTGTAATAAGCAAGAATCAGCTCATCATAATCTTTGTATATTTTTTCACCGTTTGAATCAACTTCATCATCTGTGCTGTCGTCACCTGTTGCGCTATTTCCATTAGCCTTGCCTGTGCCATTTGTGTCCGGTACATCCACGCTGCTTTCGCCTGTTGCGCCATTTCCACTAGCTTTGCCTGCGCCATTTGTGTCCGCAGCATCGATCTTTGGATTGACCGGATCTCCTGAGTTCGTGCTTCTGACAGATATGCCGCATCCCGTTAACAACAAAGCCAGGAGCACTGCCAACAAGGACGATGCCAGAACGACCGGTCTTTTCCTGTTTAACATTTAATAAAGTCCTCCTATCCTAAGACAATAAGTAAAAAATACCTTTACAAAGTGGATTATATATGTATAAGAAAACAGTGTCAAATCAGCGACTGGAATCGAACGATTTCCGCATAAAAAAAGGAGAGTTTAAGCTCTCCTTTCAAATTGGCCTATTCTTGCAGAAAACAAGCCTGCATCCCGGGCTTACCACCTGCCGCCTGCGGAGTAACTGTTCCGCGGCTGGTTTCCGAAGCCGCTGTTTCTTCTCTGCGCCTTTCTGGCTCTCCGGCAATCCGGGCACCTCTGTGGCTCGTTCTCGAATCCCTTTTCCCTGTAAAAAGCCTGTTCGCCTTCAGAGAATACGAATTCCTGGTTGCAATCTTTGCACAACAATGTTTTGTCCGGCATATCTTTACCTCCTGATCGATTTGGATTTAACTGGTTTGGCCTTATTCTCCGTTGATCCAAAAAGACAAGGAGGTTCGGTCTGCAAACTAATTAAATCATCTTTGTTTTCCGTATCGATATATGAATCGATCGATACAAATAGATTATAACACTTTGGTATGCATATTACAAGCAAAATATGGAAAATTCCTTGCAGATCGCCTTGTACACTGCTGTTTCGGCATGTTATCCCCTGACACTTATACACTGGCACCTCACCGTATGATGTGTTTTCAGATCTACAGCCAGGGCCGATCCGTCCGGCATTTGCATTCTGACAAATTATCTTCCTGGTGTAAGTGTTCTGATAGATTATTCTCCTGGTATAGGTGTTCTAATAGATTATCCGCGCGGCATTAACGTTCTAATAAATAATTCTCTTGACAACGATGTCGGATCCTACGCGGGACCACATCGCGGGATCCTCCATACCAAGGCGCCACAGAGCGACGCCGCTGATACCCTGCTGCCATGCCAGCCGCATTTTCGCGATCACGCTTTCACTATTCTCAAACCATACTTCATGCGGATTTCCCTGTTCGTCGGTATACGAGAACATTGGAGTCAGAGTATCCTGATCGAATATGATTTCCGAGTTATACTGTGCGGCCAGTTCTGTTGCCATCTCATGTGTGACGTAGGTATTTCGTCCCGTTGCCAGGTTGAAATCAAAGCCGAACACCGATATGGCAGCAACAACCTTGTTTGCCGGCATTTTTGTGAGCGTATAGCCGATCACCTTGTTCATCCAGCCGCTGGAAACCACGGGCCCCGGACCGCTCCCCGGCCAACCGTGTTCATTGTACAGCATGACGATGAACTGATCCACAGCCGCGCCGATCGCCGAATAGTCGAAAGGATCCGAAAACGGGTTGAACGGCGGGTAATCTCTTATTCTCGACGGAACTGAGGCAGAGAGGTAATAGCCGCGGGCACGCATCGCATTGCCAAGCTCGGTATAGAACTGGGACAGCCTGCCGCTGTCCTCAATGTAGACATCCTCGATGTCAATGTTAATGCCGTCGAAACCAAACCTGTCTATAAGTGCGATGATGTTATTGATGGCGGCACTCCTGGTCTGCGGGGTCGCAACCATCGCGCTCACTACCGCACGGCTCGCTTCCTGTCCCCCGGATTCATAAAGAAGATTATGCACGACGGGGAGGATCATTATGTTGTTTCTGTGGGCGACAGATACCAGGATTTCTATATCGTTGTCCGTGAATTCGCCGAACTTCTCCACAGAAGTCGGATTTTCCTGGTCGAATCTGTACAGGAACAAGGGAACTGAAGTCAGGTTCGATGTGTTGTCGGCAAATGAGCGGAATGAGCCCGGAAGAGCCGGACCCTCCTCCAGGGTATAAAAGCCGATTATGTCAAGTATGGGTTTTGAGCCATCATAAGTCCTGTAGCTGGTCAGGTTGCGGGAGATCCAGCCTGCATTCCCATCGTTGAGGGAAACCCTGAGCCAACCCCGCGAAGTTTCTATGGCCGGGAGCTTTGCGCCCGAAACAACCGACTGGACCATATTATAGTTGGTTCCCGGGCCGCTTCGGATATTGGCCCTCCCGACAGTAACCACTCCCTCTGTGTATTGGGGGATGACCAGGCGCTGCCCCACGTCAATGTCAGAACTCTGGAGCCCATTGAGCACCATTATGCTCTCCACAAGAGTATTATACTGCCTGGCAATCTTATAGAGAGAATCCCCCGACTGCACCGTGTATGTAATCACCTTTGAAATCTGCACCGGTATGAACAGCCTCTGGCCTGGTATCAACTCTTCTCCCTCTGCGATCTTATTCGCTGTCGTCAGCTGCTGCGGGGAAATGCCGAAACTCTGTGCAATTGAAAATATCGAATCTCCGGATTGGAGGTATACCACATAAAACTCACCTAGCTATACTTTGATAGTGCCATTATATTCACCTGCGCATAATATGGTGAAACTGCCGGATAGATGCGCAGCGCGTTGACACCGTACACTATTGCTGGTATAAATGAGGGGAGGGGAGGGGGGACAGTTCTCACCTTTTGAGCAAAGAGGTAGGGGACGGTTCTCACCTTTTAAGCAACAAGGAGGGGGGACGGTTCTCACTCTCTGAACCGACAGGTTACATTGGGGACGGTTTCACCTTTTTGACTTCTGCAGGAAGTTGCCCCCGTTATTACCCGTTAATATATGATACACAGGAGACTGCTCTCGTTTATATGCTATAAGCTCCTGCTTTCCTGCAATATACGGGAAGACTCCGGCATATTTTATGCGGAGGGCATTTCTGCCGTAACGGAAGGTGAAGTCTCTGGCGTTGATTTGCTCAGACGGGAATATAGTAGTTTGCGAAAAATTCAGGAATACAGCAGCTTGCGTAATATCTGATGCTCAATTAGCAAAATCAGATACTTAAAATATGAGTGGATCGACGGGCAATTAATATCGGGCAGTTCTGTATTTGCACTCTTCAGCAGACAATCGGGATGAACCGGAATGGGGGAACATCAGTGAATATTTTTAGAAATAAATACAATGATGTGCGTGCGGTGTGGAAGCTAATGTGCATAATTCCGACTTTTTTCATATTGACTGTTATGTTAACCATTTGCTTTACATTTTTTTATAGTTTAATCCTGTCTGCAGCAACGGGCATAAAAGATCCGGTGGCGCTTGCCGAAAGAATACTGAATAGCGATTTCTCAAGGATGTCTGTTGCGATTATTCAAAACCTTGTGATGATATCCTCAGTGATGATGTTCTGGAAGTCGTTCGACAAAAAGCCCTTCAGCCGAATGGGACTGACATTCAATAAAACGGGCTTTATTGATCTGGCATACGGTTTGATCCTGGGAGCAACATCAATAACTCTGGTTTTTCTCGTATTGCTGCTGACCGGCCAGATTATCGCAGGAAGCAGCATATTGAAGCCAAACTTTGCCTGGACGTTGCTGGGCGATTTAGTCGTAATGATATTTGTGGGGATAGGTGAGGAGATGTTCTCCAGGGGCTATTGCATGTCCATCCTGAGAAGATCCAATATTTTTGTAGTTCTGATCGTACCAAACCTGATTTTTGCGTTGCTCCATATATTTAACAACAACATCGGCGTAATTCCCATGATCAATCTGTTCCTGATTGGATTGCTGTTTTCGTTTATGTTTTTGCGCCGCGGCAATATTTGGATGCCGGTCGGGTACCATATTACGTGGAACTTTTTCCAGGGAAGTATTTTTGGCATGCCTGTGAGCGGAAGTGATGCAGACGGACTGCTCACGTCAAAACCCGTCAGCGAGAATATTTTCAACGGAGGCGGCTTTGGACCTGAAGGCGGTTTGATAGTCACCGGGCTGATAATCATTAGCATTGCTTTATTGTTGATTTTCGCAAAAAACAAGGATACCGGCGATGCGGTTGCTGCCGGCACAGAGTCACAGTCTGAGATGTGATCGGAAAGCACAGGTTGGAATATGATCGTTATGATCTGACGGTATGAGTCAGACTTTTATCAGCAGCAAAAAGGTGAAAACCGTCCCTGCTGATAAGCCAAAAAGGTGAGAACCGTCCCCGACTAAAGCGCTAAAAAAGTGAGAACCGTCCCCGCTCTAAATGTCAAAAAGGTGAGAACTGTCCCCACCTCCAACACCCAATATCATCCCCGTGTAAGCAGGGCAGAGATGTGCTCGTTGTCGGCTACGTCTTCTATTGTACTTGCTCCAAGCTGCCTGAGTATTTTCATTACGTTGAGGTTGTCAAATGGCGTCATTATGAGCGAGTCTTCTCCGAATTCGTTTACTATTTTAAGGGAGATTTCTTTGTCGACGTTGGTCCTGGGGCCGCCCACGCAGCCGCCGTCGCAGCCCATCCCCTCGATGAAGTTGGCATTTACTTCTTTGCCTGATGACAGCGCTTCCAGCAACACTTTGCAGTTTTTGACTCCGTCGACTTTTTTGGCTTTCAGCTTTATTACCCTTCTTGGCTCGAGCCGGTTTACCACGGTTTTTACCGAGAAGCTGACGCCGCCGGTGCGGGCATAGATCCGACCTCCCAGGGAAGCCTGGTCTTTTTCTTCGCCCTGCAACTTTTCCGGATGTATGTCGAGGGCGCTGAATATCTCAGCCAGTTCCCTGAAGTTGATGACGAAGTCGATGGCTCCTTTGAGTTCGGGTTCGTTTATTTCCGATTTTTTCGCGATGCACGGCGCAAAGAAAACGACTTTGGCGCCTTTGTACAATTCCTTCAGGAACCTGCCGGCTGCTATCATTGGGGAAACTGAAGGCGACATGTGCTTGAACATCTCAGGATATCCTTTTTTCGTCAGGTTGAACCATACCGGGCAGCAGCAACTCGTCAGGAAGAAGTCTTCTTCAGTTTTGACCAGTTTGTTGAACTCAAAGGCTTCCCGGATCGTCAGTATGTCGGCAAACATGGCGACTTCGATCATGTCGGCGAAGCCCATGAGCTTGAATGCCGTGCGAAGCTGGCCCAGCGTTACATCTTCACCGAACTGCCCTGCTATGGCAGGTGCCGCGGCGGCAAACACGGTTGTGTTTTCGTCTTTCAGCATGTCTATCAACGGTATGAACTCGATTTTATCAGCTAGCGCTCCGAAATCGCAGTTGGTGACGCAATGGCCGCAGTTCAGGCATTTGTCATTCGTAATGACCGGGGCTTCGCTCCGGCGGTATATGAATGCCTCATGCTTGCATATGCCGTCACAGTCCTCATTATCGCAAAATTCGCATACACCTTCGATTTTGGCAATTATCGGCTCGCTTACGGCGCTGGACTTTTTGACCAGATCCAGTTCATCGCTGTAGGGCTGGCCCTGCCTTGGGTCCAGTCCCATGGCGATCCTTATATGATCCTGGATGAATGGAACATCCTCTTCAGTAAATCCGAATTTATCTTTGATATGGGCGGTCAGCCTGTTGAGGTCATCGACATTGTTCAACTGCCCGTTCCAGTACATTTTTACAAGTTCGCCGAAGATTTTCATTCT
>JAAZKL010000005.1 GCA_012799845.1 Clostridiaceae bacterium | reverse complement strand
TGATCCAGAGTCAGTAGTGCTACCCTTACACAATCCCGCAACGTTTGCGACAGAGGTTATTATAGCACATTGTCCATATGTAATGCAATAGTTTTTTCAAAACAGTTTTTGCTTCATGATACCTCTGAAAGAGCTTCCCCCGTTGAAGCAAAAACCGCTGAAAAGGAAATATAGAGCCCTTATGGACCCCATATCACTAAATTATATTTTATCCGGGTAAAACAAAAGAGAGCCGTTTCACAAATGAGTAAGTTCATTATACTAGTATAGATTACCTATGTCAATAAGAATAAAGACCTATTTTTTTGTTTTGTCCATTCCTTTTGTAAAGAAGTGTTTTGCAAATATTTCTTGTAATGCTATAATAGGTTAGGTAATACTGGAACTGCGGTGTGAGGCGGCTTTGTGCAAAATCCGCACGGCTGGTTTCCGGCGTTGCTTTTGTACCTGATACATATTGCCATATGAATTGTTGAAAATATTCATAGCAGGCGGAATTATAGATAAAACATTAGGAATTTCTGGAGGTTATACTGTGTCAAGAAGCAAGAAAAAGCTAAAAGTGATCCCGTTGGGAGGATTGCAGGAAATAGGAAAGAACATAACGGTTTTTGAGTACGGAGACGAGATACTGGTAGTTGATTGCGGTCTCTCATTTCCTGAAGATGATATGCTGGGGATAGATCTTGTCATACCCGACATATCATATTTAGCAAAAAATAAGGAGAAGATCATGGGCGTGATACTGACGCACGGCCATGAGGATCATATCGGGGCGATGCCTTATTTCCTGAAGGAGATAAATGTGCCCGTGTATGGTACGAGGCTGACGCTCGGACTGCTGAAGTACAAGCTGGAAGAGCACAGGCTGCTGCCGATGACAAAGCTGGTCGATGTTGAGCCGGGCGAGACCATCCGGCTGGGTTCGTTCAAGGTCGAGTTCATAAGGACCACCCACAGTATCGCCGATTCAGTCGCACTGGCGCTGCATACTCCTGTGGGCATAGTCGTCCATACGTCTGACTTCAAGATCGACTACACACCGATCGAGAGCAAGACGACGGATTTGGCGCGGCTCGCCGAACTGGGACAGAAGGGCGTGCTGCTGCTTATGTGCGACAGCACAAATGCGGAGCGGCCGGGCTATACGATGTCCGAAAGGACAGTCGGCGAAACGTTCGAAGATATTTTCATGGATGCCAAAAGCAGAATCATCGTGGCAAGCTTCGCATCCAACGTCCACAGGTTACAGCAGGCGATAGACGCGGCCTGCAAGTTCAACAGGAAAGTGACAGTCGTAGGAAGGAGCATGATGAATGTCGTCAATGTCGCCATGGAGCTGGGATATCTCAATGCACCTGAAGGCACCATGGTGGACGTGGACATGATCGACAAGTATCCTCCTGAGAAGATGGTCATACTGACGACCGGCAGCCAGGGGGAGCCTATGTCCGCCCTGTCGAGGATGGCTGTGAATGAGCACAAGAAGGTGGAGATCGAGCCCAGTGATCTCATCATTATTTCTGCATCGCCAATTCCGGGCAATGAGAAGTCCATATTCAAGGTCATCAACGAGTTGTTCAAGAAGGGCGCCGATGTGATATATGAATCGCTTGCGGACGTTCATGTGTCAGGCCATGCCTGCCAGGAGGAACTGAAGCTGGTGCACAACCTGGTCAGGCCGAAGTTTTTCATGCCCGTGCACGGAGAATACAGGCACCTGAAGCAGCATGCAAATCTGGCCGCCAAAATGGGGATGCCGACTGAGAACATCTTCTTGATGGAAACTGGACAGGTGCTCGAACTGGGCCATGATTCAGCAAAAATAAACGGAAGCGTCTCGTCAGGAAGGGTGCTGGTTGACGGCCTGGGTGTCGGCGATGTAGGCAGCATCGTGCTCAGGGACAGGAAGCTGCTGTCCCAGGATGGCTTGATCGTTGTGGTCATCACGACGGAAAAGGAATCCGGACAGATCATTGCAGGCCCTGACATCATTTCCAGGGGATTCGTCTATGTCAGGGAATCAGAGGATCTGATGGAAGATGCACGTGAGATCATAAAACAGACCCTGTCGAAGCTGGAAGGGAAGAGGGCCAACGATTGGGCTGCCAGGAAGAATGTAATTAAGAACGACCTCAGGGAGTACCTGTACGAGAAAACGAAGCGCAAGCCGATGATATTGCCGATAATAATGGAGATTTAGCAGTAAGACACTGAGTAAGACACTGGGACAGTTTGCACCACTACGGTGTGTTGTCTCACTGTTTAGATATTTTGAAGATATAACAGTAAGACACTGGGACAGTCCTGTCAGGGGGGACCGTCCGAGACTGCTGAAAAAGTAAAGTGACTTTTTCAGTAGTTCCGGACCGTCCCCCTGACCGCTGAAAAAGTGCTGTTTTTGAAAAAAGCAACGAAGTTTTGCGGGTTTAAGGACTTGATTTCTCTGGAAAAGTGACTTTTCAACAGTCCCGGAGCATCCCCCTGACCGCTGAAAAGTCCGGAAGGGATTTTGTACTAAAATTTCTGCAAGTAGATAGTGCCTGATATGTTAAACTTCTTTATGCCGCTATGAACTTCTTTATGCCCACTATGAACTTCTTTATGCCGCCATGGCATTGTCCGATCAGATGAGGAGAATATACAAAAAGAAGAGGAAGGTGTGCAAAAAGAAGAGGAGGGTGTACAAAAATTGGATTGTTGCAAGCTAAAACAGCCGACATTTTGAATTTTGTCAATAAATTAGTTGTCATAATTTTGAATAGACCTTATTATGTAATTTGCCTTTTGATAGCGCAACCAATTAGATACACAACACTCAAAATTTTGTACACCCTGCCGTATATT
>JAAZKL010000242.1 GCA_012799845.1 Clostridiaceae bacterium | reverse complement strand
TTTGGCTGGCTTAACAGAGGGGACATCATTGTTTTCAGGTTCCCCGGGGAGAAGAAACTGCTGATAAAGAGACTTGTTGCTGTCGAGGGAGACAGGGTAGAAGTAAAAGATGGGAAATTATATGTCAATGGGGAACTGTCGCTGATCGGTCTGCCTGAGGAGCCGGAAACTCCACAGGGAGATACGCCCGAATATACGGATCTTACGGTACCTGAAGGCATGGTTTATATACTTGGGGATAACAGGCTGCACAGCCTGGACAGCACGGATTTCGGCCCCATCGAAGAGAAATGGATCACGGGACGTGCCATATTCCGTTTCTTTCCGTTCAACAAATTCGGCACGTTAAACTGAGCGTCAGACTGCACCACGAAAGCCTGGGTTTCAAGTAGCAATGCGGCAGCTTGGGTTTCAGGTGTTGCCACGACAATTTGAGTTTCAGGCGGCGATGCGGCAGCCCGAGTTTCAGGTTACACCACGACAGTCTGAGTTTCAGGCGGCAATGCGACAGCCTGAGTTTCGGGTGGTACCACGATAGTCTGAGTTTCAGGCGGCAATGCGGCAGCCCGAGTTTCAGGCGGCAATGCGGCAGCCCGAGTTTCAGGTTACACCACGACAGTTTGAGTTACAGGTTACAGTACAGCAACCTGGGCTTCAACTGAACTGATCGTGTATTTTGGCTTGATGATTACATATTCAGGCCTGATGATAATATATTCCGGCTTGACGATCGTGTGTTTCAGACTGATGATTATATATTAAGGCCTGATAAACGTATATTCCGGCCTGATGATCATATATTTCGGTTTAATGATCGTGTATTTCCAAATATTCGTGAATTTTGGGAGATCAGATGAACAGACTCTTGCACATGGGCCTGGATGTAGGCTCGACAACAGTTAAACTCGTTTTGCTCGACCAAAACGATAAAATACAGTACAGCAAGTATCAAAGGCACTTTTCCGATATCAGGAAGACCATTTTTGAACTTGTTGATGAGACCTGTGCCTTGTTTGACGGTGATGACCTGACGGTGACGCTGACAGGCTCCGGGGGCATATCGGTGGCGCAGTGGCTGGAACTGCCTTTCGAACAGGAGGTGGTCGCTGCAGCCGGAGCCGTTGAAAAGCTGATACCCCAAACTGATGTTGCCATTGAGCTTGGCGGCGAAGACGCAAAGATAACCTTCTTCAGAGACGGCATCGAGCAGCGCATGAACGGAACATGTGCCGGCGGGACAGGGGCGTTCATCGACCAGATGGCTTCACTTCTCGAGACTGATGCTGCCGGGCTGAACGAGCTGGCAGCCAGGCACAAGATAATCTATCCGATCGCTGCAAGGTGTGGTGTTTTCGCAAAGAGCGATATACAGCCGCTGCTCAATGAGGGCGCGGCGAAGGAAGATATTGCCGCATCTGTTTTCCAGTCTGTCGTTAACCAGACAATAAGCGGTCTTGCGTGCGGCAGGCCTATCAGGGGAAATGTGGCTTTCCTGGGCGGTCCATTGTATTTCCTTTCGGAACTTCGGAAAAGGTTCATAGAAACGTTGGGACTGGACGACGAACAAGTTGTATTCCCTGAGAATTCACAACTGTTTGTTGCTACCGGCGCCGCGCTGGCTTCAAAGAAAACTATGCCGATGAGTTTCAGGGCGCTGCGCAATAGGCTTCCCGTAATCAATACCGTAACTGTCCGTGAAATTGAGAGGCTCAGGCCGCTCTTCAGGGACGAAATCGAATTGGGCGAATTCAAACGCAGGCATTCCAGGCATGCCGTTGCCAGAAAGAACCTGGCGTCGCACCGCGGAGCCTGCTACCTTGGGATCGACTCCGGTTCGACAACGACGAAGCTGGCGCTGATAGACTCAGAGGGCGCCCTGATGTATTACCATTATGGCAGCAATAAGGGCAGCCCGCTCAAATCAGTCATTAAGGAACTAAGAAAGCTTTACGCCAGGATGCCCTCCGGCACCTGGATCGCCAACGCGACTGTGACTGGCTACGGGGAAGGCCTGATCAGGGCGGCACTGCGTGTGGATCTTGGAGAGATCGAAACGATTGCCCATTACAAGGCGGCTGACCATTTCCTGCCCGGAGTGGAATTCATACTGGACATCGGCGGCCAGGACATGAAGTGCATGAAAGTCAGGAAGGGCGTCATCGAGAATATTATGCTCAACGAGGCATGCTCGTCCGGATGCGGTTCTTTCATCGAAACCTTCGCCAATTCGCTCAACATGAGTGTCGAAGATTTCGCAAATGAGGCACTGCTGGCGCAAAATCCGGTGGACCTGGGTTCCAGGTGCACTGTTTTCATTAATTCCAGGGTCAAACAGGCCCAAAAGGAAGGCGCCAGCGTAGGCGATATTTCCGCAGGGCTGTCCTATTCGGTCATTAAGAATGCCCTGATGAAGGTCATAAGGATCAAGGATCCCAGGGAAATCGGGCAAAAGGTCATCGTCCAGGGCGGGACGTTCTGTAACACAGCGGTGCTTAGAAGCTTCGAACTGATTTCCGGAAGAGAAGCGGTCAGGCCTGATATTGCAGGCATAATGGGCGCTTACGGTGCTGCTCTGATAGCCAGGGAAAAAGCTGACGAGGGGCAGAGAAGCAGCATAATGGGAGCTGACGAACTGGAGAACTTCGAAACCGAGGTCACGATGAAGCGCTGCGGGAAGTGCAGCAACAATTGTCTGCTGACCATCAACAGGTTCACGGACGGAAGGGTGTTCGTGTCCGGAAACCGCTGTGAGAGGGGAGCGGGCGGAGAGGTCACGAAGAGCGATATCCCGAACCTGTTCGATTTCAAATATAAGCTGCTGAGCAAATACAGGCCCCTGGACGAGAAAGACGCGGTCCGCGGCGTCATTGGCATACCGAAAGTCCTGAACATGTACGAGAACTATCCCTTCTGGCACACGTTTTTCACTGAGCTGAAGTTCAGGATAGTGTTGTCGCCGCGTTCATCAAGAAAGGTTTATGAGACGGGCATCGAGACGATGCCGTCCGAGTCGGTCTGTTATCCGGCGAAGCTGGCGCACGGACATATAATGAGCCTGGTCAATATGGGCGTCAAGAATATATTTTACCCATGCATACCTTATGAGAAAAAAGAGGACGAAAAGGCCGACAACTGCTATAACTGCCCGATCGTGACATCCTACTCGGAAGTAATAAAGGCCAATATGGAGGTCCTCAGGGAGAAGGGCGTCAATTATATCAACCCGTTTTTACCCTACTATGATAAGGCAGGCCTTGCAGAAAGGCTGTATGAGGAACTCAAGGGGTTCGGCCTGACGAAGAAGGAAGTGAAGGCAGCGGTCGGGAAGGCCTGGGCGGAGGATGAGCGGTTCAAGGCTGTTATCAGGGAGAAGGGAGACGAGGTGCTGGAATGGATCGGGAAGACAGGCGGGCAAGGCATCGTGCTTGCCGGAAGGCCATACCATATCGATCCGGAGATCAACCACGGCATCCCGAATCTGATCACAGAGCTCGGCATGGCGGTGCTGACTGAGGATTCCGTTGCCCATATGGCGGAAGCGGCGCGCCCGCTGCGCGTGGTCGACCAGTGGATGTACCATACGAGGCTTTATGCGGCTGCGACATTTGTCGGGACGAGGGACGACCTGGAACTTGTACAGCTTAACTCCTTCGGATGCGGGCTCGACGCAGTGACGACGGACCAGGTGCAGGAAATACTGCAGGCGGCAGGCAAGATATATACGGTGCTGAAGATAGATGAGATAAGCAACCTGGGAGCGGCGAGGATCAGGCTGCGTTCTCTGAAGGCTGCCATGGAGGAGAGGGCCAGGAGCGGGTACAGGCGCGAGGCGAATGTCTACAGCTACAGGAAGGTCCCGTTCACGGAGGAGATGCGCAAACGCCATACAATACTGGCGCCGCAGATGTCGCCGATACATTTTCAGTTCCTGGAGACTGCCTTCAGGGAGTCCGGATACAACCTCGAAGTACTGCCGTCCGTGGACAGGGAAGCTGTCGATGAAGGCCTCAGGCATGTGAACAACGACGCTTGCTATCCGTCGATCCTGACCACGGGGCAGATAATGGAGGCGCTGAAATCAGGGCGTTACGATACGGATATCGTGTCTGTGATCATTTCGCAGACCGGTGGAGGCTGCAGGGCGACCAATTATATAGGTTTTATAAGGAAGGCGCTGAAGGATGCGGGATTCTCGCATGTGCCGGTGATCTCGCTCAATGCGCTGGGGCTTGAAAAGAATCCCGGTTTCAAAATCACCCCGGGTCTGTTGAACAAGGCGCTGATCGCCCTGGTCTACGGAGACCTGTTTATGCGGCTTTTGTACAGGGTGCGGCCATATGAGAAGATAAAGGGGTCAGCTAATCAGCTTTACGAAAGCTGGATCGGTCGCTGCATGGAATCCGTCAGAAGCGGGAAGCACAGCGTTTTCAGACGGAATATAAGGCAGATAGTGGAGGATTTCGATAAGCTGGAGCTGGTGGATACCTGGAAACCACGCGTCGGGCTGGTCGGGGAGATACTGGTGAAGTTCCATCCCACGGCGAACAACAATGTGGTCGATCTGATCGAAAAGGAAGGCGCCGAGGCTGTTATGCCGGATCTGACCGACTTTTTCCTGTATTGCGCATATGGTGCGATCTACAAGCACAGATACCTTTCGGGATCGTTTGCTTCGGCTTTGGCCAGCTGGCTGGCGATTTGGGCGATAGAGCGGTACAGGAAATATATGAAGCGGGTCCTGGCTTCCAGCAAGAGGTTTGAGCCTCCCTCCGACATTTATGAACTGGCGCGGAAAGCATCGGGAGTGCTGTCGCTGGGCAATTCCACCGGAGAAGGATGGTTCCTGACGGCGGAGATGATAGAGCTTATCGAGCAGGGCGCAGCCAACATCGTGTGCATGCAGCCCTTTGCATGCCTGCCCAACCACGTGACCGGCAAGGGCATGATAAAGGCGTTAAGACGAAAATACCCCAATGCTAATATAGTGGCCGTGGATTACGACCCCGGAGCCAGCGAAGTCAACCAGGTGAACAGGATCAAGCTGATGCTGGCCGCCGCATTCAGGAATCCGGGTGATCCTGCGGCTGAGGCCGCTGCCGAGGTTGCTGCAACCGCGGCCGGAGCCGGACACGGCAGATAAACTGCGGGTGTGATGCAGCACCTGCCGGAACACCATAGCGCAGATGAACTGCGGGTGTGATGCTGCACCTGCCGGAACGCCACAGCGCAGCGTATATAATGTTGCCGTAAATTGATAATGCGGTTCAGAAATAAGAAGAGCGGCTCAAAAATCATGAGCCGCTTATTTGCGCAGCTTCCTTTATCTTTTTTGCGTAACCTCTTCTCGGCTTTTTTGCGCAGCTTCTTCTCAACTGCTTTTTCGCGGATACTTCCTCATTATTATTTACGCAATCTCTTTTTCTTTTTTACGGAGGCCATCCTGGCATTATGCCTTTTTATTGATTTACTCATCGCAAGAACACCGATTCCGATCAGCACTACCGTTGCCAACAAGAAGTAGACCTGTTGAGACATTTCATTCAACCTTTCTGTTTGTAGTTTAAATCATCACAATTATATATGGTTTATGCAGTCGAATGCAATATGTTTGCTGCCTGGTACGATATGTCTGCTGCTTGCCTGCTTCTTGTACAATTTGCCCACCTGGACAAATATTACAGTTCTGTGTGTTTATTTTTTGAAAAAACTCCATTACGCTGCCTATAGTTAATATAAATCATTCTGAACTACACATTATCGAGAGGTTTTTTCGGAGAATACCAGATGCAGATACACATAACTTCAATATTTGTCCACGGCGGTGTGAAAAAGCAATTGGGGAATTTGGGATTGGCTGATAAGCAGGGCATCAAACAGTGGCAGCCGAAAGGAGACAGCTAAACAGAGGCAATCAAACACTGACAGCTAAACGGAGGCAATTGAACAGGTGAGGCCAAACAGTGGCAGCTAAACAGGGGCAACCAGATAGGAGGGGCCAAACAAAGGCAGCTGAGCAAGGGTAATTGAAAAGTGTTATCATAATGCATCTGTGCTTTTGAATATGATTTTATATGATCGATATATAGGGAGTTCCCTTATCCATGGTTTATACGCAACACTAACGAAAGCCGCAGCAATGCGGCCAACTGGAGGAAAAATGAACATTTATAACAGACAAAAAGCATATGAGAAACCATTGAAAAAAATCATAAATTTGCTTCTGCTCCTTGTCCTTTTCACCACGGCAACATTTATTGGGATACAGTTCGGGAACCTTTGGTATCATCTCGATATCAAGATTATTGACAACATCGAT
>JAAZKL010000241.1 GCA_012799845.1 Clostridiaceae bacterium | reverse complement strand
TGATAAGTCTTACCTCGGACACACCTCTACAGGGAGAAGGGCTTCGCGGGTTGAGGTATGTCCCTTTCTGATAGGCTTACATGGGACATTCCTCAGCATAGAAGTTGAGCTTTGTGGGTTGAGAAGTGTCCCTCTTCAAGTCAAACGAGCAAAATTTCAAGTAAAGAGCATGCTTATACTGATTTTCACCGAATTCGGTTGATATAATGTGCGATTTTCTATGTTATGTAGCCTTATTATAAAAAATCGTCCAAATATTTCTTGTTTTTTTGCTCTATACTTGAAATTTTGCTCATAAAACTCCGTTATGCACATATTTCCCCGGGAAATAATGTATCATGCAGACAAAGCGAGTCAGACAAAAAGAAGCAGACAGACCAAGCAGACAAACAGGGCAGGCAAAGCGAGTCAGGACAAATAAGGCGGATCAAACCGGGAAGACAAAGCGAGTCAGGCCAAATAGACAGATTAAGCAAGGCAGACAAACGAGACAGAAAAAGTGCGGCAAATAAGATGTGGCAGAAGAAAAGAGACATGCAGAGTAAAGCAGGCAAAATTTCAGCCGTCGAAAAGTCTCGGGATATCCTGAAAACATTCAAAAACATTCTAAAAACATTCTAATAACATTCTAAAAACATCCTGAACGTCCTGAAAACACCCTGCAAATCCTGAAAACATTACAAATCAATTCATATCTATTCCTTTTTATGATAAGATAAATAAATAGAGAACTTCAGCCAAGGAGAAAAGACAGAGAAAACAAGAGCAGACCAGGGAAAAGACAGATAAAGCCAGGGAAAAGACAGCGGATACCAGGGAAAACCAGGGAAAACCAGAGAAAAGACAGAGAAAACCATAGGTAACAAGAACAAACCAGGGGAAACCAAGGAAAACCAGATAATGCCATAAAAAGAAGGGGAAAGCCAGAGAAAAGACGGATAAAACCAGAGAAAACCAGAGGAAACCAGAGAAATGACAGTGAAGGAACAGAGAAAAACAGGGAAAGAGGAATCTGGCCAAATGACAAAGATCGTTTTAGCGTCGGCATCGCCCAGGAGAAGGGAACTGCTGAGCCAGGTCGGGATCCCCTTCGAAGTGGTGCCGGGTGACATAGACGAGGAAAATACGGAATTGTCCGGGACGCCGGGGCAAAAGGCGGAACAACTGGCGCACATGAAAGCGGCGAATGTGGCCGCCAGGCTGGAAAGCGGCCTGGTTCTCGGTGCAGACACGATAGTCGTCTGTGATGATGAGATATTCGGCAAGCCTGCAGATGAGGAAGATGCCCGGAGGATGCTCATGAAGCTTGGAGGAAGGGAGCATCAGGTCATAACAGGTATCGCGCTTGTCGATGCTTCGAGCGGGAAGGCCAGGACTGCCCACGAAATAACGACGGTAAGATTCTCTGAACTGACAGGCAGAGAGATCGATGTCTACATAGCCTCGGGCGAGCCCTTCGACAAGGCCGGCGCATATGCCATCCAGGGGAGGGCGGCCATTTTTGTTGAAAGCCTTGACGGATGCTACTCAAATGTTGTCGGACTGCCCCTGAGAAGACTGTATTGTTTGCTGCGGGATTTTGGCGTTTCAATATATGATGGGCAAATATAGCGGGAAATTTCCAAAAAGTAGAAATTAAATGTATAAAAATGGTATCATAAAAGGAGTGATGTGTAATTATTTTTTAAGAAATGCGGGGTTGACCAAAATGGAATACAGACTTAGAATGAAGGATATACCAGCAAGTGAAAGACCTTATGAGAAGCTGGAAAAATACGGTCCTGAGGTTCTGTCGAATGCTGAACTGCTGGCAGTGGTGATCAGGACCGGAAGTGCTGAAGAAACATCGGTGGCACTGGCACAGCGACTCCTGTCGCTTGGCGAGAACAAAGGAGGGATAGCGCATCTCCATGACTTTTCTGTGGAAGAACTCAGAAGAGTGAAGGGAATCGGAAGGGTGAAATCTCTGCAGATAAAGGCAGTCCTGGAGTTGTCAAAGAGGATTTCGGCTTCATTGATAAACAATAACAAAGTTACGATCAAATCTCCTGCGGAAGTCAGCATGCTGCTGATGGAGGAGATGCGCTACCTTAAGAAGGAAGTATTCAAGGTGATCCTGCTGAATACTAAAAACCATATCATAAAATATCTGAACGTGTCGGTGGGAAGCCTGAATGCTTCGATAGTCCATCCGAGAGAAGTATTCAGCGAGGCGGTCAAGGCGGGCTGTTCCGGCATGCTGCTTGTCCACAACCATCCCAGTGGCGATCCGGAACCCAGCAGGGAGGATATACAAACGACACACAGGCTGGTAAATGCAGGCAGTATACTGGGGATCAAGGTCCTCGATCATGTGATCATAGGGGACGGGAGGTACGTAAGTCTAAGGGAGCAGGGACTGATGTAGGCGTCAGCCACGGCCCTGTTCTGCAGAAAGCATTGGGAGGATAATTATGGGAATTTTCGCGAAAGACATAGGCATAGATCTGGGCACGGCGAATACGCTTGTCCATGTGAAAGGAAGGGGCATCATAATAAGAGAGCCCTCGGTCGTTGCAATAAACAAGAATACAAGAACGATCCTGGCAGTCGGTGATGACGCTAAAAACATGATCGGCAGGACGCCTGGCGACATCATAGCCATAAGGCCGATGAAGGACGGTG
>JAAZKL010000240.1 GCA_012799845.1 Clostridiaceae bacterium | reverse complement strand
TTCGTGATCCCCGGGTATACGCCGATGGACATGAAATCTATATTGACAGGGATATCCATCTCCCTTGTCAGGTCCGCTATAAAATACATGGTCCCCTTGAGTACGCTGATCAGTATGGGATGTTTGTCCCTGTAGTCCTCACTGATCTGCCTGCCCAGTTCCTTTACCCTGTTCCTTATCATCTCCTCGCTGAACAGGATTCTTTTCACTCCGGTTAAATTCATCTATCTCATCTCCTCCGTCGAATCCGAAACGCTTGAGCAAAGAATGGAAATCCTTCTTGTACACTATGTTGATATTGATGCCCGGATACAATTCACGCAGCATCTTGACCTTCTTGTTCTTGGTCGTCACATATTTCTGGTCCATCGTAGTGATCTCCACATATGTATCGAACCTGACCAGGTAAAAATCCGGGCTGATAGCCATTTTCACGTTGCCCTCCGCGTCCCACCTGACCGGGAACGTCCTGGGCTCATACTGCCATTCTATGCCATACATGTCGAGTATCCTTGCGAACTCTTCCTCTGCAGGATGTTTAAACCGGATCTCGCCGCGCCTGTCCGCCGGTTCAGGCTCCTGTCCTGAAGGTGTCTGCCCTGAGGCTTTGAGCCTGTCCTTCATCTCGGCCAGTTCGGAAATGATTTCAACGCACATATCTATGGTGAGGTCGTCTGTGTTGAGTATCATGTCATAGTGGCGCACATCGTCCCAGTCCGCGCCATACAGCACCGCAATGTATCTTCGGTGCCTCCTGTCTCCCTGCTGCATCAACCGCCCGGCTTCCATGGCCCCGAAGCCGTATTTTTTCCTGAGCCGCTTCTCTCTTGTGCTGTCTGATGCAACGATCCTGATATTCAAAGCATCCGGATGGTCTGCAAAAATGATCTGCGATCCCATCCCGACTATCACCGACGGAAACTTCTCAGCCTCGCTGATGAGCTTTTTCTCAATGTACTCCTTGTATGTCAGCCCGCAATCCATGACATTGTTGTAGAATTTCAGGCTTTCTGTGAGCATCCTGAGCTGGTAATCATTTGTAACTTCCCGCATCCATTCATTCAATACAGTGTCTTTGAGAATTAGCCGCATACCCAGCTTCTCGCTCAGTTTTGCGGCAATTTCGCTTCCGTAGCTTCCGTCCTGTCTGGAGATCGTGATAATGGCCAAAAAATATCACCTGCCTGCAAATAATATTACCACAAAAAAGGTATGAATAAAACTTGGATGTCAGCATGTTGAACAAAAAATAATATGCGCGTAATAAAAAATTGAGCATATCGACGATATAGTTAAGTATGTCGAGATATCGAGGAGTATTCCCGCTATTTTTCCAAAAATACGTGTTGATGCCCTGAAAAGGATTCTGTTATAATTTAGATAGACTCCAGGGAACACCTAGAACAGTACCGATGGAGCAGTGACCGCCGCATGAGATATGCGGAGAGACGAGCGGATAAGTTAGTTCACGTAGTGAATTTGTATCCGCTATATCCAAAGGATCGGGAAGGATCCGGGGGATGCGAATCGAAGGGATGGAAGACATATCATTCCGGAGATGGCATACCGAAAGGAGATTCCGGTACGGAGGACGAAAAAGTCTGAGGAAAAGGGTCATGCAGAAGGTAATGGATCGAAAGGTTCGCTGGAGTCATTTTTTTGTCCTTTTTGATCAGTTCTCACCGGACACCACTTCCACCAGCTTTTGAGCTGCCGGCGACAGGGGAACGCTCCTCAGGTAGCAGAACCCGATGCTTCTTGGCGGGATCTCCTGTGTGAGTCTTATCCTGAACACTCTCGATGATTCAAGGTATTCCCGGGAAAACTCCTCCACGACACACGCTATTCCGAAATTGAACCTGGCGAACTCGAGCAGCAGGTCATGGGAACCCAGTTCGATCTCAGGTGTGACCCTTATCCCCTGTGACATCAGGTATTTTTCCACATACAGCCTGGAGTTCGATTTCCGTTCGAGCAGTATCAACGGCATGCCGGCTATCACATTGAGTCCGGCGGGTTCCCGGAAATCCTCGACATACTTGTCGCCGCAAACGAAAATATCATGAATTTCAGCACACTCCCTGGTTTCAAGGGCATCGTCCTTTATGGGAAAATTGCATACTGCGATATCTATTTCGCCGGATTTCACGAGCATGCAGAGTTCTGTCGTGGTGCGGTTGATTATGTTCAGCTTGATGTTCGGGAACTGGCTGCGGAATACCTCAAGGTAAGGCAGCATGAAATGCTTCGATATGGTGTCACCCACGCCCACTTTCATTTCGCCGACTTTCAGATTCCTGGATTCCAGCAGCTTGTTTTCACCCTGGTGTATCAGGTTGAGCGCAGAGTTGACATGTTCGAACAACAGGTGGCCGTCGTTGGTAAGGGTCACGCCCTTTGAAGTACGAGTGAACAGGCGGATGCCAAGCTCGTTCTCCAGGTTCATGATTGCCTGGCTTACAGCAGGCTGGGTCATATACAGATCCCTGGCTGCCCTTGAAAAGCTCCTGCATTTTGCCACTTCACAAAAAATCCTGTATTGTTCGAGTTTCGGCGCCATATAATCACCAGTTATAATATATATTATAGATATTTATTTTACTTATAACACAATTTCAAATATAATACAAGTGGATAAATAAAATGCCAGCAAATCAAACTATGTACAGGGAGTGTTACAATGGAAAGAATGACAGGCACCGTGGTAAGAGGCATCAGGACACCGATAATAAACAGCGGTGATAATCTGATAAATATAGTTACGGACAGCATAATCAAAGCTTCCCGGGCAGAAGGTTTTGCTATAAATGACAGGGACGTGGTCGGAATTACGGAATCAGTCGTGGCCCGTGCGCAGGGCAATTATGCGAACATCGACGCCATCGCTGAAGATGTCCGCTCAAAATTCGGCAGCGTGACACTCGGGGTGGTCTTCCCCATCCTCAGCAGGAACCGTTTTGCAGTATGCCTCCGCGGCATAGCAAAAGGTGTGAAAAAAATTGTACTGATGCTCAGTTACCCGTCAGACGAAGTCGGCAACCACATCATAGACATCGACTCGCTGGATGAGAAAGGCATCAATCCCTACACCGACGTCCTTACACTGAAACAGTTCCGTGAACTGTTCGGCAACAGAAAGCATACCTTTACGGGAGTCGATTATGTAGATTACTACAAATCGCTGGTCGAGGAGTTCGGAACCGAGTGTGAGATCATATTCTCGAACAACCCGAAGACGATACTCGAGCATACGAAATGTGTCCTGGCCTGCGACATACACACAAGGGCACGGACCAGGAGGATACTGAAGTCAGGCGGGGCAGAAATCGTGTACGGCCTGGATGACATCCTGACGGCCCCGGTCAACGGCAGCGGCTACAATGAAGCTTACGGCCTGCTCGGTTCAAACAAGGCAACGGATGACACGGTCAAGCTCTTTCCCCGCGATTGCCGGCAGCTTGTTGAAAAAATCCAGGAACGCTTCAGGGAACTCACAGGTAAAACCGTCGAGGTCCTGGTTTATGGCGACGGCGCATTCAAGGACCCTGTGGGCAAAATATGGGAGCTGGCCGACCCTGTAGTCTCGCCGGGCTATACATCCGGCCTCGAAGGAACTCCCAATGAAGTGAAGCTGAAATACCTCGCCGACAACAATTTCAGGAATCTGAGGGGAGAAGAACTGCAAAAGGCGGTTTCTGAATATATCAGGAGCAAAAAGAAAGACCTTGATGGTGAAATGATATCCCAGGGTACGACCCCAAGAAGGCTGACAGACCTGATAGGCTCGCTGTGCGATCTGACCAGCGGCAGCGGCGACAAGGGAACGCCCGTGGTATATATCCAGGGGTATTTCGACAACTACGCGGTATAGGACCGGCACAGGACCTCGGATTTTATGCAATTCAGCAGTGGGTTTATGCGGAGCAGCGGCAGGCCCCGTGCAGCATAGCGGTGGATTTATGCGGAGGCGAGCCTTTTATTGGTGAATTTTTTCGCTTCTGCCGCCTCTTTTCTTATAATCGTTGTCTATCTCTTTTTTCCAATCATCAGAAATCGGCCTGGCGGATCGGAATGCACTCACAGCTTCGCTGACAGCCTTGTAGTTCAGGCTGATCCCCTCGCTGTCATTTACGAAGTTTGCAGCTCTGTCAGCGTTTATGCCGACGCTGGCAGCCGTCGATACGGCGTCGATATTGGCTCCGAGGAAGATGAATTCCCAGCCGTACTTCTCCTTCTGGCGCCTGATCATGTCCCTGACTTTCTCGTATGTGTACTCATGGCTGGCGTTTTCCAGGCCGTCAGTGGTAATCACGAACATCACCCTGTCAGCCCGGTGTTCCTCTGCTGTCTGCTTCTCCACATTGGCAATTTTACCGATGGTATAGCCTATGGCATCCAGAAGAGCCGTGCTGCCGCGAACATAATACTCCTTATCCGTAATTTGCCTTACAGCCCTGATGTCTATCCTGTCATGGAGCAGTTCATACCTGTCGTCGAACAGGACAGTAGTGACCACGGCATCGCCAGTCTCATTCTTCTGCCTTTCCAGCATCGCGTTGAAGCCGCCTATGGTGTCGCTTTCCAGCCCTGCCATCGAACCGCTTCTGTCAAGGATGAATATCAACTCGGTAATGTTTTTCTTCATGGTGTTATCCTCCATTCGTTTTAATTTGAAGTTCCTTTCGCCTGGTTGACTCAGAATCCCTTTCACCTGGTTGAATTTGAATCTGTTTCGTCCGGTCGAACTTAAGTCTGTTCCGTCCGGTCGAATATGAATCTGTTTCGTCCGGTCGAACTTAAGTCTGTTCCGTCCGTACCGGAGCAAACATCGGAGCTTCGGCTTTATAAAGCCGGCATTCCTCTTCCTGGTCGTCCGGTTCGTAGGGAATCTGATCTGCCGAACCGGTTTCATCCTGATCGGCCGGCCTGGTTTCATCCTGATCGGCCGACCCGGATGCAGCCCGATAATCGCTGAACTCTCTTATCCGCTGCACCTCATAATGCGATAATCTCCTGAAACGCTCAGTGTCCAGACGTGCATCGACATAGTTGTCGTCGATATACCTTTCGATCGCCGAAAAGAGCTTTTCACTGAGCTTATATGAACTTCTGTCGAATACCACGAGATACACGTCGATATCATTCTTCATCAGAAACTCGCCTATGGAGGAAATAGCGATATGCAGCGCCTGGTCCTTCGGATAACCGTAGATCCCCGATGATATGAGCGGAAATGCAATGGATTTGCATTTATGCTTCACTGCCAGCTCGAGAGAATTTATGTAACTGTCGCGCAGCAGCTTAGCCTCGCCATGGCCGCCGCCCCTCCAAATCGGCCCCACTGTGTGGATTATGTGCTTCGCCGGAAGCCTTCCCGCGCCGGTGATCACAGCCTGCCCCACTTCACAGCCGCCGATCCGGTCACATTCCCGCTGCAGCTCCTCCGGACCCGCAGCCAT
>JAAZKL010000239.1 GCA_012799845.1 Clostridiaceae bacterium | reverse complement strand
CTTTCTCCGCTTACACTTTTCTGGACCGGAAGCGGAGTCGAGTTCAATGCCAGGGGTTCTGAGCTGTGGGTCGAGGTCGAAACTGACTATGATGTGTATGAGCCATGGATAACAATACTAATCAATTGAAAACGGGCACGGGTGTTTCAATAGGCAGTACTTTATAAATCCATGCGCCCTTGTAGTTTTCACTTCTGCTGAGCTGCAGTATGACACTTGAAAGCATAATGACCGTTATATAGAGGCCCATGTAGCTGCGGCCTTCTGATATGTTTTTCAGGACTTCCTCCGGTGTTTTCCCGCGGGTGAAGGTCCCGAACATCAATATAAACGGCATGACAACGGCAAAGGCCAGTGAGGGATAGAGGCTGAGCTTCAGCTTACGTTCTTTTCCGGCGACATTTTGCGTAAACTGATAGAAAAGGCGCTCCTGTTCTGTCCGGCATAGCAGGCCTGCCAGTTTTCTCTGAAATCGATTCCTGAGCGAAACCAGATGGCCTTTTCTAATGCTGTTATCGTTCAGCTTCTGCAGATTTTTTTCGAAGCGGGGCGCCACAAGCCTGACATACAGGATCAGTGAAATAACCGGCACTGCCAGTGCAGCGATGCTGAGGACTATGTAATATGCTGATACATCATGCTCCAGGAAAAGACTGAACGGAGCGGCGAACCATGCGGCAGGCATCAGATAATGCCACCATGCGGGTGCAAAAAAAACTGTGATCTCTGATATATCAAAGATCCGGGCCATTAGCTGATATGAGATAAGAACTGCAACCGAAAGCATGATCTGGAAATAGTTGATCATGTCTTTCAGCTTTTCGCCGTCGAAGAAAACCAGTATGAACGTATAGAGGATCGAAGTAAAAAATACGACAAAACAGCATATGAGTATGAGCTCCGGCAGGAATATGGCAAGGAATACAGGTCCGTGCCTCCATTTAGAAGGATTATCCTGCTGCTGATCTTTTCGACCACATCCATGATGTGGGATGAGTAGAAAATAGTCTTTCCCCGTGCTGCCAGCGAAGACATGATTTCCTTGAACACCATCACGCTGTTCGCGTCCAGGCCGCTCATTGGTTCATCGAAGAAGAGGATGTCCGGATCGTGCAATAGGCTCGATATGATAAGCAGCTTTTGCCTCATGCCTTTTGAGTAGGTCGAGATCCTCGCAGTATACACATCTCTGATGTCAAACAGCGACATCAGCCTGGACGCTTTTGCATCTGCGGTTTCGTGGTCCAGCCCGTACAGTTCGCCGATAAAGGTGAGGTATTCCTGGGCTGTGAGGCTTTCATACACATCTGCGGACTCTGGCACATATCCGATCCTGCGCTTGTATTCGACGCCCCCGTTCCTGATGTCTTCCCCGAAGATCCTGATCTCGCCTTCATATCCGTCCAGTATGCCGAGCATCAGTTTCACCGTAGTGCTTTTGCCGGCGCCGTTGGGCCCTATGTATCCTATTATCTGGCCTCTGAATATATCCATATCTATACCCTTGAGCACTTCGTTCTCACCGAAGCGCATCCTGAGATTCCTTATGCTGATGACAGCCTCATCCGATGTATTCACTGATCTCACTCTCCCGAAGCATTCATGTAAAGGATATTATACCATAAAGTTGCAGCGATTTGCCCGATTTGTAACCAACCGGGGCCACCTGTCAGCATCGTCTGAATCTTATAATATGGAATGTTAAAGAAATGTATGGTAGAATCCTTTATAAAGAAATCCATGCAAAGTTTAGAATAAAGAAGCGGCGGGGGTCTGCGGGGTATGAGGCATAGAAAAGCGTGGCTGGTACTTCCATATATATTGATAATTCTCCTGCTAACAGGTTGTATGAAAACCATTCCGTTTGCGTATCAGACTCAAAGTCAAAATCTTCTTTACAGGACTGTGAATCATACGATGCGGAATATCATGAACAGTTTATCAAAGTTGATGGCCGCTGCTTCAGAGTCTGCAAACAAGGACGATGCTGCTGAAGGACAAAAGACAGCTCCCAGGCTTATTGCCCACGCCGGAGGGGACATTCATGGCGTCCGCATGACTAACTCTCTGCAGGCGCTGGACAGTTCATATGATGAGGGATTTTGTTTTATAGAAGTTGATATATGCCTCACTTCTGATGGCGTGCCTGTGTTGGCTCATGACTGGGGCAACGCTAACTGGTTTGCCGGGATCAAATATTCCACCGAACAGCCTGGATATGAAGAATTCATTAAGAGGACAGGTATCATGGGCATTGAATTCATGGATCTGAACAAGCTGGCATTATGGCTGTCAGAACATGACGGTGCTTATATCGTAACAGATATCAAGCAAGACAATATCGAGGTGCTCAGGCATATAAAAGAATCCTATCCTGAGGCCAGCAAAAGGATCATTCCGCAGATATACTCCATTGATGAATATGAGCCGGTTAGAGACCTCGGCTATGATCAGGTGATTTTGACACTGTACAAAATCAAAATCATTGGGGATGAAATTTTTGAATTTTTCAGCCGAAAACCTTTATTCGGACTTACAATGTCGCAAAGCCGGGCTGATTCGGAACTGCTTGAGAAATTTTCCGCTCTGGGCATACCCATATATGTACATACCATAAATGACTATAATGAGTATATCAAGCTGAGAGACAAGGGAGTATACGGCGTCTATACGGATTTTTTCCAGCCTTCGGACTGGGTGGAATAAGATGGCGGGAAGGGGAGCAAGGTAAGGGGGCACTCCTGATAGCGGTGAGGGGACACTCCTCTCGACATATGAAACGAGTCATCTTCAAGAAAAGCGGATCGTTTCATTTTAACGGGAGTGTCCCCTTCTGAATTCTTACTTCTTCTCTCCCCTCTCTTTGGACGGGGCGACGCCGTGGTACTTCTTATACAGCTTGCTGAAGTAATACGCGTCATCGTAGCCTACCGCCCTGGCGACGGACTTGACGGACTGGCCGCCTGCCATCAGCATTTCCCGGGCCTTGGAGAGCCGTATCTTTATAAGGTAATTTATCGGGGTCTCGCCCGTTTCTTCCTTAAACACCTTTGATATATAAGCGGGACTCAGGTAAATCTTTTTCGAAATCGACTCAAGCGATATCTGGCGCATATAATTCACGTTCATGTATTTCATGAGCGTATTTACGATCACGGCCTTGTCAGAGGAATCGATGCCCGACAGAGTGTTGGCGTTGCGGTGGGCGTCTGTTTTCGTTGCTTTCAGAAAATGCACCAGCATATTCATCACATGCACCTTTATCATCAACTCGCATCCGGGCAGGTTGTTTTCCTGTTCGGAGCAGATATCGCTGCAGCAGTTGATGAACTGCTGTTCATATTCCTGCAGGTGGAAGACGGGAGCCGCGTCGGCAGGTACCAGGTGGTTGCGCGGCAATCCCTCTATATTTATGTTGCCGAGCCCGACATGCAGTTCCATTATCTCCTCTCCCGCCCCTACGTTTTTGCCGTGGGACACACCTGAGTTGAAAACGAGCAGGTCTCCCTTCCTGACGCGGTATGAAACGCCGTTGATGGTATAGGTGCAACTTCCGGACATAACATATATCACGGTGACAAAGTCGTGGGAATGGACTTCGGTCACATGGTTCTCTTCATATCTGCCCCTGAAAGTAAAATAAACCTGCGGATTGAAACACTCAGGCTTAATGCCAAGATCAAACATAATTCATCCAACCTTTAACTGAACATTGTAATGATATTCGGTCGTCATTATACGTCATTATAAGATTATACATCACAAAGGCAGAATTGTACATTTCATTGTCGAAGCAAAAGGATGATAATTATTATAAAAGAGATAATTGCACAATAGAAAAGGCAGCTGGTTTACATGAGAGAATTCAAATGGGTCTGGGGCCTGATGAGAAAATACAGGGGTATCTTCTTCGCGGCGCTCGGCCTTGTATTCGTACATGGCCTGTTGAGCATGATCAACGCGCCGGTACAGGGAAAGATAGTTGACGAAGTCATAATAAATGGCCAGATCGAAAAACTGCTCACACTGGTCCTGATCATGATCGGCAGCACCGTACTAAGAGCCATTCTCAGGTATACATATCTCAATATGTTCGAGCATGTATCGCAGAATGTGGTATACAATGCCAGGAGAGATGTCTTCAGGAAGGTGCAGGAACTGGATTTCGACTTTTTCGACCGTACCAAGACGGGCGACATAATGGCCAGGATGACCGGCGACCTCGAAGCGGTCAGGCACTTTACCGCCTATGTCATGTACTCTATTTTCCAGCACGCCGTTACGTTCATATTGGTTATTACTTTTCTGTTTGCTATCAACACCACATTCACGCTGATCCTGCTTGCCATTACCCCTATCACAGGCATCCTGGCAGTAAGGCTTACAAGCAAAGTCAAGCCTGCGTTTTCGGCGATCAGGGAGCAGTTCTCCAGGCTAAATTCAGTGGTCCAGGAAAACATAAGCGGGAACAGGGTCGTAAAGGCATTTGCGCAGGAAGATTACGAGATTTACAAGTTTTCAAGGGAGAATGCAGGGTTCAAAGAGTGCAATATACAGGCTGCAAAGATATGGGAGAGATATCTTCCCGTGATGGACTCAGTGGCAGGTCTGCTTACGGTGATCGCGATCCTTGCGGGCGGTATCATGGTGATCACTAAGAATATTACACTGGGGGAACTGGTTACTTTCAACAGCTTCCTTTGGGCGCTGAACAACCCGATGAGGATGATAGGCTGGCTGGTCAACGATACGCAGAGATTCGCCACCTCCGCTGAAAAAGTCATGATGCTCCTCAACAGGGAGCCGAGGATAAAGAGTAAAGACGGCGCCGTCGCCGAAAAGCTGGAAGGTCGCGTGGAGTTCAGGAACGTGTGCTTCGGATATGGAAAGGAGCCTGTACTCAAAGATATAAGCTTCTGTGCGTATCCGGGGCAGACCGTGGCAGTGGTGGGGCCGACAGGGTCAGGGAAATCGACGCTGGTGAGCCTGATTTCAAGATTCTATGACTGTACCCACGGCACGGTACTGATAGACGACAGGGATATAAAAGACTATGATGTCAGGGCCCTCAGGGCAAACATCGCCGTTGCGATGCAGGACATATTCCTGTTTTCTGAAACCATTGAGGGCAATATCGCATACGGAGCGCCGGACGTATCCGTGGAAAAGGTCCAGTGGGCCGCTGAAATGGCCGGGGCACACGACTTTATTACGGAATTCCCGGAAGATTACGACACTATCATCGGAGAGAGGGGCGTAGGCCTGTCCGGAGGACAGAAACAAAGGATAGCGCTGGCGCGCGCCCTGGTCATGAAAGCGCCGATAATAATACTTGACGACACCACATCAAGCGTCGACATCGAGACAGAACACAGGATCCAGCAGAACCTGAAAAATTTCTGCAAAAACAGGACCACTTTCATAATTGCCCACAGGATTTCGTCAGTGAAACATGCTGATCTTATCCTTGTGCTCGAAAACGGCGAGATCGTGGAGAGAGGCACGCACAGCGAACTTCTGTCGCTGAAAGGCCGGTATTACAGCACTTTCGTAAACCAATACGGCGATTTTGACAAATGAGGGGTGATTGAATGGCAAGGAACAAATTTGATATAGATGAAGAACTTGAGGCGCGATTTGACGCAAAACAGCTGAGAAGGCTGCTGGGGTACCTGAAACCCTACAGGGGGAAGGTAGCTTTCACCGTGGTGCTGATGATCACAACGAGCCTGCTTTCATTGCTGGGGGCCTACCTGGTCAAGGTCGCCATCGACGATATGATACCGGCAGGCAATATAGGCGGGATGTTCATTCTTGCCCTGATATTCATTGCAACGCTGGTGTTCAACACGATATGCATGAAGTACAGGATCAGGACGATGTCGAACATCGGCCAGAGCATTATCTATAATATTAGGGAGGACATTTTCAGACATATACAGCAACTCCCCTTTGCCTACTATGACAGCAGGCCGCACGGAAAGATACTCGTGAGGGTCGTGAACTATGTCAACTCCCTCAGCGATCTGCTTTCAAACGGCCTGATCAACCTCATTACTGACCTGTTCACCCTGGCTGCGATAATATGCTTTTTGCTGATCATGAATGTAAAGCTGGCACTGGTTTGCTTTACCGGCCTTCCCGTGCTGGTGACTGTCACGTTCCTGCTGAAGAACGCACAGCGCAAAGCATGGCAGAAGGTCAGCAGGAAGCTGTCGAACATGAACGCATATATACATGAGAGCATATGCGGCATCAAGGTGACCCAGTCCTTCGCCAGGGAGGATGAAAACATGGAAATCTTCCTCGGGCAGAACGACGAGTACAGGAAGGCATGGATAAGCGCGGTCAGGATACAGTTCCTTTTATGGCCCACCATAGACATCATAGCTGTTGCAAGCGCCTGCGCCATATTCTTCGCTGGCGTGCACTGGCTCGGGACCGGAGGCATCACCGTAGGCGTGATACTTACCTTCACAAGCAGCGTATGGCGGTTCTGGGAACCTATCGCAAACCTGGGCAACTTCTATAATTCCATTGTAAATGCGGTGGCATACCTTGAAAGGATATTTGAGACCATCGATGAAAAACCTGCAGTAGCCGATCTGCCCGGTGCGGTGCAGATGCCCCAGATAAATGGCGCTGTGGAATTCCGGGATGTTGTGTTCTGCTATGAAAAGGATGAGGTCATCCTCGACCATGTGAGCTTCAGTGTGAAGCCCGGCGAGACCGTTGCGCTGGTAGGTCCCACGGGAGCGGGCAAATCGACCATCGTGAACCTGGTTAGCCGCTTTTACGATGTCCAGGAGGGGAGCGTCATGGTCGACGGAAGGGATGTCAGGAGCGTAACGCTGGAGTCGCTGAGGAAGCAGATGGGCATAATGCTGCAGGATACCTTCATATTCTCAGGCACCATAATGGACAACATAAAATACAGCAGGCTCGATGCGACTGACGAGGAAGCGATTGCCGCTGCCAGGGCGGTCATGGCCCATGATTTCATAATGTCCCTGCCGGACGGCTACAAGACGGAAGTCAATGAAAGAGGCTCCAGGCTGTCTGTGGGGCAGAGACAGCTTATTTCATTCGCCAGGGCTCTGCTGGCGGATCCAAGGATACTGGTGCTCGATGAAGCCACTTCGAGCATCGACACCAAAACAGAAATGGCTCTGCAGGCAGGGCTCCAGAGGCTGCTCAAGGGGCGGACATCGTTCATAATAGCCCACAGGCTTTCCACCATAAAAACCGCAGACAAGATCATGTATATAGACAACGGGAAAATAGTGGAACAGGGCTCTCATGAAGAACTGATGGCTAAGAAAGGCGCATATTATAAACTATATACAGCCCAGTACCAACTGCTGGAGGCAGTCTGACCGGGGGTTGTCGTCCGGCTGTGCATATGCCCGGCGCCGTATCGGCAGAAGCCCGGCGCCGTATCGGCAGAAGCCCTGTGCCGTACCAGTAGAAGCCCGGCGTCATATCAGTAGAAGTCCGGCGTCACATCAGCTTAAGACTTGTACCTGGTCAGATGAAAAACGATTTTGCCTCGATCTGAGTAAAGCGTCGGCCGCCGCTTAAGTCCGGCGCTAAGTCAGCCGAAGTTCGGCACCACGAACGGCAGGCTCTTCGGGAATATTTCGAAGACCGCCTTTTGAGCCAGTATGATCTCGCCGTCCCGGTTCAGCGGGATCGGCTTTTCTGCTGTTATCTCGACTTTTCTGCTCCGGAAGAACCGGACGCCTTTTATTTTGCCGTGCAACCCCTTTATATACTGGGGGAACAGGCGCAGTATCTTTAGCCTGGGCACGGCTTCCACATGGCAAATGTCGAACATGCCGTCGTCGATCACCGCATCAGGCAGCGCCTTGATCCCGCCTCCGTAAAATTTGCCGATACCTGCCGCGATAAGGAGGGTCTTCCCGGATATTTCCCTGTCGTCGAGCTTCAGTTCGATATTTTCATTGCTCCTGATGATTATCGTATTGAGGATGCCGAGTATATAAGCTGTTTTGCCTGATATCAGGGGCAGCTTCTTGAAAAGATTCGTCTGGTAAGCAACTTTTGCGTCAAAACCGACGGATGCGATATTTATAAAATACTTATCGTTGACCCTGGCATAATCTATAAGCCTTTCAGTTCCCCTGATCGTCGCCGGGATTATGTCGTCAGGCACATCCCTGCCGACCAGGCTTTTGATGAAGTCATTTCCGGAGCCGCTGGGGATGACGGCCAGGCTGCTTCCGCTGCCGGCCATTCCGTTGAGCACTTCGTTAAGGGTCCCGTCGCCGCCCACGGAGTATATCCTGCACCGCTCCGCAGCGCTTTTGGCTGCAGCCAGTTCAGTAGCGTGGCCCGGGTATTCGGTTACGAGAATCTCGGGTTCACAGTCTTGTTCCGCACAGTGTCTGCGGATGACGGGGATAAGCTTCAAAGGCCTGCCTTTGCCTGCCGCCGGATTCACTATAAAAATATGCTTCATTATGCTGCTTCCTTCTTGTCGATGTTTTCAAGCCGACAAATTTTTTATGCCATTTATTATAACATAATGTAACAAAACCGGCGCAAAGAATATCGGGCAATCTGAATTTTTATCACGGCGATTTGCCACGGAAGCGGCACCTGATATTTCATGGAACGGTACCCCACATACCACAGAATCAGTACCGAATATCTCATAGAAGCAATACCGGATATTTTTTCCTTAAGAGCGCGAACATATGCATTTACGGGCAAAGCAGGATTTTTTCAGCATGCGGCGAATATAATTATGAGAGGTGGGAAAAATGCTGATAGATACAACTATCACAGTTGCATATAAATGTACTTCCTGCGGGAGTTTTGAATTTTTTAACGTTTCGATATTCAAACTGCTATACAATGAATACAGCCTGGCATGCCGCTGCAAGAAGTCGTGCATCACTATGAAGCGGGAGGGTGGAAACAGCTTTTTGATCAGTATACCTTGTATCGGATGCGATAATGAGCATACCTACCTCTTTACAAAAAAGTCGATACTGTTTGGAGAACCTGTGGTGTTCAACTGCCCGGAAACCGGGATGCAGATATGCTTTGTAGGCAGGGATGAAGCGGTTTGCGATAAGGTAGATGATTTGGAAAAGGAATTCGATGAGTTGATGGACACATATGGATACGAAAGCTATTTCCGGAACACCCGGGTTATGATAGATACCCTGAACCGTATTCATGACATCGCTTTGTACGGCAGCATCATCTGTGAATGCGGCGACGCCGATATCGGACTGGTCCTCCTGAGCGACTGCATACTCCTCAGATGCGGTCGGTGCGGCGGAAGCAAAAGGATACCGGCGGCAAAGAACAGTGACCTCAAGAATGTGCTCGCCATGAGCCAGATACTTATCACCAGGGAAGCTTTTCAATACAGGAAGGGGCTTCTTTCAGGACAGTCGAGAAACAAGCTCGGGAAATAATCCGGCAGGGTATCCGGTCAAAATCAGCTCAAACACGCTGTTTATCGTTGTTATGATTGACAATACTGTTTTTGGGATGCTATAATTATATGGAATCATGAAGTCATTCTGCTGTCAGATTTCCCTTATTTAACCAAGGATCAATCATATGTGTAATATGCGGTCTTAGTCGGGTGTCTGTTATTGTGTTTGCTTGTCATGATTATGCCGTTCAGGTCTGGAAAAGTGACATATATGTATTCAGATGGACTCCGGATTAAAATCGGATCAATATATCAATAACGGGTAGGTGTATTATGGAAGATGTAAATCTCGCTGCAAAATCACTGGAAGATTTGCAGTACATAGCCAGAATGATGGGCTTGAGGAGCGTCACGAAATATGACAAGGAAGAGCTCATAGAGAGGATCCTGAAAGCTGCAAAGCGTAAGGTGAAGAAAAAAGACACGCAGGCAGACGCAGGGAAGGATCAGGGCAGCGATGCGGAACAGGCAGCAAAGCCCAAAAGGGGACGAAAGCCTAAAAAAGCCGATATAAGCGACTCAGAAAGCGCAGACGGCGAAGCCGGCAAGGATGCGGACAAAACATCTGATGAGGCCGAAGGCACCGTAAAGGAAACAAAGGCAGATGATACTGCCAAAGGCGCCGCCGACGGGGATGCGGAAACCGTACCGGCCGGCGGGGATGCGCAAACCGCATCGGCCAGCGGGGACAGCGAGGCTGCCGGTGCTGCTGAGGAGCCTGCCGTGCCGAAAAAGTCAAGAAGAGGCAGGCCGAGGAAAGCCGATAAGGAAGCAGAAAAGAAAGACCAGGATACCGAGGCAAAGAAAACGGAGGAGGAGGCCAAAGGTACTGAAACGGCAGACTCTCCAAAACAAGATAAGCCTGCTGTCCAGGCCAGGACTGAAAGCCCTGACGCAGGCAGGACTACTGAAGAGGGAAAGACGGAGGAAAGGGTCACGGCCGGCACACAGCCTAGAAGAGACTGGAACGGGCAGCAGGAAAGACAATACAACGGTCTCGAAAAAATCGAAAGCGACGATCCGGTCGAGGGCGTGCTGGAAGTACTGCCTGACGGTTACGGCTTCCTGAGGAGCGACAACTTCCTGTCCGGTACAAGGGACGTCTACGTTTCTCCTTCACAGATCAGGAGATTCGGTCTTAAGACCGGCGACAAGATAAAGGGCAAGGGAAGGATACCTAAAGAGGGCGAAAAGTTCCAGGCACTGCTCTATGTGCAGTCCGTCAACGGCGACTTGCCCGAAGTCGCAGCCAGGAGGATACCTTTTGAGCAACTTACTCCCATATTCCCCAACCAGCGCATTACTCTCGAAACTGATCCGAGGGAGCTGTCGACACGGCTCATCGACCTGATTGCTCCGATCGGAAGAGGACAGAGGGGAATGATCGTATCTCCTCCCAAAGCGGGCAAAACCATACTGCTTAAAAAGATCGCAAACGCCATAACAAAAAACTATCCAGAGATAGAGCTGATAGTGCTGCTTATCGACGAAAGGCCCGAAGAGGTCACCGACATGCAGCGCTCTATAAAGGGAGAAATCATATATTCCACATTCGACAAGGTCCCCGAGCACCATATAAAGGTTGCTGAAATGGTACTGGAAAGAGCCCAGAGGCTGGTCGAGCACAAAAAGGACGTGGTGATCCTGCTCGACAGTATCACAAGGCTTGCCCGGGCTTACAACCTGACGATCCCGCCGACGGGCAGGACACTGTCCGGCGGTCTTGATCCGGGCGCTCTCCACAGCCCGAAGAGATTCTTTGGTTCGGCGCGTAACATTGAGCACGGCGGGAGCCTCACGATAATCGCCACTGCACTGATAGAGACCGGCAGCCGCATGGACGACGTCATATACGAAGAATTCAAGGGCACGGGCAACATGGAGATACACCTTGACAGGAAGTTGTCCGAAAAGAGGATATTCCCCGCCATCGACATCAACAGGTCCGGCACAAGGCGGGAGGAACTGCTGCTCAACCAGAAGGAAATGGAAAGTATCTGGGCTATCAGGAAGGCCATGAGCAACCTCGGGCCAGCGGACGTCACCGAGATGATCCTCAACAAGCTGATGCAGACCAGGACCAACGAAGAATTTGTGAACAGCATCAACAAAGCATTTATTGACAAGTAGGGCTAATTATTAAATGCAGCAAATAGGACTTGCTAAAGGCAGCCATATGTGTTAGAATACTTTTTGTTTGTTAAGTGAGCAAAATGGCAAAAACTATTTTGCAGCAGGACGAAGGAAGGTGAAACGAATATGAAGGAAAAGATCCATCCGCAGTATTACGGGGAAGCTGTTTTGAAGTGCGCATGCGGCGAGACTTTTGTCACAGGCTCCACAAAGAAAGAGCTGCATGTTGAAATATGCTCAAAATGTCATCCGTTCTTTACCGGCAAGCAGAAGCTCGTCGATACCGGCGGACGTGTTGAGAAGTTCAAGAAGAAGTTCGGCATTGAAGACGCTGAATAAGCACGGCGGCATATTTCCGGTTTACATTATCCGACAATTAATGCAGTTTGAAATAAAGGTACAAAAGTGTTAAACTTAAGGCTGAACAGACAGTTCAGCTTTGTTTTTTATATGCCGGCTGAAGAGATATCCAGTGATTCTTTAGCGATAATGAAGGAGATATAATACATGAAAAAAACAAATATTGGCGGACAGGCGCTTATCGAAGGGCTGATGATGATGGGGCCGGAGAACATCGCCATAGTGGTACGGAAACCTGACGGTGAGATAGTGCTGGACAAAAAGCCCGTACCGTCAAAGACCAGGATGACCAAGATCCCTTTCATCCGGGGATCTGTCAGGCTGTTCAGGCAGATGGTCACAGGAGTGAAAGCGCTCATGTACTCTGCGGAATTTGCTGAACTGGAAGACGAGAGTGAGAAGGAGCCTACGAAATTCGATGCGTTCATAGAGAAGCTTTTTACAGGCAAGGGCAAGGACGCGGTCATATATGCGACCGTGATCGTTTCGCTTGCCTTGAGCATCGGTCTTTTCGTCCTGCTTCCCAATTTCCTGGCCGGCCTGCTTTTCATGAAGGATGAAGGCTCCGGCGTGGTGCTGAGGAACCTGGTCGAAGGCCTGATAAGGATAACTATATTTTTCGGATACATTTACCTGGCATCCCTGATGAAGGACATCAAAAGGGTTTGGCAGTACCATGGAGCGGAGCACAAGACCATCCACTGCTATGAGAACGGAGAAGAACTTACTGTTGAAAATGTCAGGAAATACTCGACGAAGCATCCGCGGTGCGGAACATCTTTCCTGTTTTTATTCATGGCGGTCAGCATCATCGTTTTTTCGCTGCTCGGCCGGCATGGACTTATAATCGACGCATTGCTGCGGCTGCTGATGGTCCCTGTGGTTGCCGGGATCACATATGAGGTGCTGAAATTCTCCGGAAAGCATGCCGAATGGCCGGTGATGCGGATAGTCAGCGCGCCCGGCATGCTCCTGCAGTATCTCACCACCAGGGAGCCTGATGACGACCAGATCGAAGTCGCAATAACAGCAATGAAAAATGTCATTGTGGATGACGATTCCGACAAGTGGTAGGAAATGCTGTGCCTGAAAGGCGGCAGATGAACGTCATGAAGGTGATGGGTTAAGAAGGTAAAGGAACAGCATAAATTGCGATGAGTTAAGAAGGCAGAGAAACAGCATAAAAGGCGATACGTCAGGACGGCATGAAAATGACGTGCGAAACCGCTGAATATTATGTGAAACCGGCTGAAAATACGAATGGTGGTGGCGCTGCGATCCATATGACATACAGCGAAGCGTACAGAAAAGGAATCGAAATATTGAAGGATGCGGGAAACGATGCTCCGGCAAACGATGCCGGAGTTCTGCTTTGTTATGCCGCGCGATGCGACAGGACTTACCTGTACGCGCATAGCGGCAGTGAACTGCCGGAGCATATACAGCAGCTTTTTTTCGAACTGGTTGGGAAACGGGCCGGGGGTTATCCGCTGCAGTACATTACCGGGGAGCAGGAATTCATGTCGCTTGCCTTTGAAGTGACTCCTGACGTCCTGATTCCCAGGCAGGAGACGGAATTGCTGGTGGAAACGGTTCTTGACTTCTGCCGGGAACGG
>JAAZKL010000238.1 GCA_012799845.1 Clostridiaceae bacterium | reverse complement strand
GCAAGTCGCCGGCTGAAGGGGACCTCATCCCTGAAACCGATGCCGCCGGTCTGGCTGCAGAGCTTGTGAAGGCAGGCGCGCCTGTGATATCCGTGGTCACGGAGAAAGACCATTTTGGAGGGTCGGCAAAGCTTCTGGAGCGGATCGCGCTGTCGGCAGCAGTGCCGGTGCTCAGGAAGGATTTTATAGTCCACCGGGAGCAACTGGCGGAAAGCGTCGATATGGGCGCGTCTGCTGTCTTGCTGATAGCGTCGATGATTGAAAGGGACACGCTGGCACGGCTGACTGAAGACGCACTTAAGCTTGGCCTGGAGCCGCTGGTAGAGATCCACAGTTTTGAGGATCTGGAAAAGATACGGCATTTGGAACTGTCGCTCATAGGGATAAACAACAGGAACATCCTGGATCTTGAAACTGACGGAGGCACTGTTGCCACTACGGAACGGATTGCCGGGTACCTGCCGTCCGGTGTTTTCATTGTTAGCGAGAGTTCCATCCAGTGCCCTGAAGATGTCAGAAGAGCGGCTTCTGCAGGAGCCGGGGCTGTGCTCGTCGGTACAGCGATCCTTCGGGCGGCTGACCCTGCGGAAATGTACAGGTCGCTGGCCGATGCGATCAAACGATACCAGTAGCTCAATCAATACTGCAAGTCTTTTGGCGTTAAGCGTTTATGTGAAGGAGCGGTGAGTGATGGTCCGGGTCAAAGTCTGCGGCCTGATGACTGAAAGAGACACAGGAATCTGCGTCGATGCGGGAGTGCACGCCGTAGGTTTTGTAATTGATTATCCGGAGCCTGTCCCGTGGAACCTCTCACGGGATGAGGCTGCTATGCTTATCAGCAAAGTCCCGCCGTATGTATGTACATGCGTGGTGACAGGGGGCGCGCCGGACGATGTCATCGAAACAGCCCTCGCCATCAGACCTGATTTACTGCAGCTTCATCACAGGGAGTCCCTCGGCGACATATCACGTATTGTGAAGCGTCTGCGGACTGAAGGGATCAAAGTGATCAAAGCGCTGCGCATCAGGGCTGACGGCCTGTGTGATTTTGAGATCGAAAATCCTGCGGAAGCTGCCCGTACTCTTTCGGAAACCGGGGTTTTGGCCATACTTGTGGATTCCTTTACTGAAGCTATGCCGGGGGGAACGGGCATCTCCGTCGACCTTGCCGCATTCCTTACAGTAAAGGAAAGCAGCACATTGCCGGTGATCCTCGCCGGCGGGCTCGATCCCGGCAATGTCGGCGGCGCTATCCGGGCAGCCAGGCCCTTTGGCGTGGATGTACTGACAGGCGTCGAGATCCGGCCGGGACTCAAGGACGCCGATAAAATCAGAAGATTTATGCGCGAGGTGGTCAAGCATTCATAGTAACAAGCATAGAACATTTAGGCGCAAATTTTAGACTTGATGAAGCCGGGAGGTTGGTCAGTCATACATTAGTGTTGCTGCGTGTACAGCTGCTGACGGGCTCATTTGCTCCGATGAGGGCGCAGGTTACTCGCCGTCCGTGGCTTGGGACCAGCGCCGGTAGCATCCGTTCTGCCGGTTGAAGTGCCTGATGCCTCATTCGAGTTGCATGACCCGGCCGCATCTATAACACTTGCAAACCATTATGCATGACTGACCAACCTCCCGGCTTCATTTTATTCATGCATTTCACCCAATTTTTTGATTGATAATTTTATAACCGTGTGTTATACTATCAAAGAAAAAAATCACACACACGGCAGGACGTGCAGAAAAGTGCCGTTTTTTCGGTGTTCTGGGCGGATGAAGGCTGTGGTGGCAAAAACTTAAGGAGGTTATATATGTCAGTAATTTCAATGAAACAGCTCCTGGAAGCAGGAGTCCACTTCGGACACCAGACCAGGAGATGGAATCCCAAGATGGCCGAGTATATCTTCACGGAGAGGAACGGCATCTACATCATCGATCTTCAGAAGACCGTCAAAAAAATCGAAGAGGCGTATTTCTTTGTCAGAGAAGTCGTAATGAACGGTGACGATGTTCTTTTCGTGGGTACGAAAAAACAGGCCCAGGATTCTATCAGGGATGAGGCATTGAGATCCGGCCAGTTCTACGTTAACGCCAGGTGGCTCGGCGGGATGCTCACCAACTTCAAAACGATCCAGCAGAGGATCGAAAGGCTCAAACAGCTTGAAGCCATGGAGCAGAACGGCCTGTTTGAAGTGCTTCCCAAGAAGGAAGTCATCAAGCTGCGGGGCGAGATGGAGAAACTTGAGAAGTATCTCGGCGGCATAAAGGACATGAAGAAGCTGCCGGGAGCACTGTTCGTCGTTGACCCCAGGAAGGAAAGAAACGCGATACTTGAAGCCAGGAAGCTTGGTATCCCGGTAGTTGCGATAGTCGACACGAACTGTGATCCTGACGAGGTCGATTATGTCATACCGGGCAATGATGATGCCATCAGGGCAGTCAAGCTGATCGCATCCAAAATCGCGGATGCTGTTATTGAGGCCAACCAGGGTGAACAATTCTCCACCGGAGACGCAGAAGGCGAAGACAAAGCCTTTGGAGCAGATGAAGCTAATGCAGCCGGAACGGAACTGCCCGCTGAGACTGTGGCAGAAGCTGCAACAGAAGCTGCTGAAGAAGCTTCGGCGGAAACTGCAGAAGAAACGGCAGCAGAGGCCGCAGAGGAAGCCGCTGCAGAACCGGAAGCAGCAGAAGCGTCTGCAGAATAATACTGCAAAAGGTTCGCCCGGTTCCGCAGGCGGAGCCGGGCGGATATGCCCGGAAAGTTTGGAATAATGGCCGTTTATGCGGTTAATAATATGAATATTATTGTTTGGAGGAATATAAATGATTACAGCTGAAATGGTAAGACAGCTCCGTGAGAGAACGGGTTCAGGGATGATGGACTGCAAAAAGGCCCTGACTGATGCTAACGGCGATATGGAAAAGGCGATCGAGATATTGAGGGAAAGAGGACTTGCCGCTGCTGCCAAAAAAGCCGGAAGGATCGCAGCTGAGGGCATCGTTGACGCATACATACACGGCAACGGCAGGATAGGCGTCCTTGTTGAAGTCAACATCGAGACAGACTTTGCTGCTGCAAATGAAGAGTTCAAACAGTTTGTAAAAGATATAGCCATGCAGATAGCCGCCGCGAAGCCTGAGTATGTCAGAAAAGAAGATGTACCGGCCGATGTCATCGAAAAAGAGAAGAACATCCTCAGAGTACAGGCAAAGAATGAGGGCAAACCTGAAAAAGTTATCGATAAAATGGTCGAGGGCAGGATAGAGAAATTCTACAAGGAAGTTTGCCTGCTCGAACAGCCCTGGATCAAGGATCCGGACAAGACGATCAAGCAGCTCGTTGCTGAAAAGGTCGCAACGATAGGCGAGAATATCAATATAAGAAGATTTGCCCGCTTCGAAAGAGGAGAAGGACTGGAGAAGAAAGAAGAGAACTTTGCAGATGAAGTTGCAAAGCAGATCGGCGGTTGATAAGGATCGACAAAAAGGGAGCATACGAAATATGTTCCCTTTGTAGTACAAAGGCAGGATTTTTGATATACATTGAAGAAAAATAATTGTGAGCGGGGGTAGCGGCGAAATGGCACTTAAGTACAAGCGAGTACTTCTGAAACTCAGTGGGGAGGCGCTTGCGGGGAATCAGAAGACCGGCATAGACGCCGGCACACTGAGTGATATCTCTGAGAAAGTACGGCAGGCCTATGAAATGGGAATCGAGATTTCGATAGTGGTAGGCGGAGGTAATTTTTGGAGAGGCAGAAGTGGCGTTGGTATGGACAGGACGACAGCCGACCATATGGGGATGCTGGCGACAGTCATAAACGCGCTGGCACTGCAGGATGCGCTGGAGTCAAAGGGTGTTCCCACGAGAGTGCAGACGGCCATCGAAATGAGACAGATCGCGGAGCCATATATCAGGAGAAAGGCGGTCAGGCATCTTGAAAAAAAGAGGATAGTAATTTTCGCGTGCGGAACAGGCAACCCTTATTTTTCTACCGATACGACAGCCGCGCTGAGAGCTGCCGAGATCGATGCGGATGTTATACTTAAGGGGACCATGGTAGACGGAGTATACGATTCCGACCCGAAACTGAACGCAAATGCTGTCCGTTTTGAAACGATATCATTTGCGGAAGCGCTGAGCATGAGGCTCGGTGTGATGGATTCGACAGCGATCTCGTTATGCATGGACAACAAGGTGCCATTGATAGTTTTCGATCTTCGTGATCCGGAAAACATATTACGTGTCCTGAAGGGCGAAAAAATAGGGACAACATTATATTGATCCATAAATCCATTAAAGGAGGGTTACATATGTCAGAATACAAGGACATCGAAAACAAAATGTCCAAGGCAATAAGCGCACTGAAGGAAGAATTGGTTGGAGTTCGCGCCGGCAGGGCCAACCCGGCTATTTTGGACAAGATAACCGTTGATTATTACGGAGTGCCTACGCCCATAAACCAGCTCGCCAGTATCTCAGTGCCTGAGGCGAGGGTAATAGTGATACAGCCATGGGAGGCAAGACTGCTCAAGGATATCGAGAAGGCGATCCAGAAGTCTGACATTGGAATAAACCCCAGCAACGACGGCAAAGTAATAAGACTGGTATTTCCTGTGCCCACGGAAGAAAGAAGGAAGGAGCTTACCAGGCAGGTCAAAAAATTCGGAGAGAATGCCAAAATCGCGGTCCGCAATGTCAGAAGAGACGCAATAGAGGAATTCAAAACCCAGAAAAAGAACAGCGAGATAACAGAGGACGACCTGAAGGTCGCTGAGAACGATGTCCAGAAGCTGACCGACAAGTACATAGCTGAAATCGATAAGGTAGTGGAACTCAAAGAGAAAGAAATAATGGAGGTATAGTCCGGATGAAGGATTTCTCCGGCTTCAGGCTGGAGGACGCAGCAGAACGACTGAAAGCCCAGGGTTATGAAGTCACTGTTCGCCTGACCGCATCACCCGGACAGAGAGACAGGGGATATGACGCGGATTCGAGGGTCGTCAGGCAGAGACTGCTGGGCGGAAAAACAGTTGAGTTGCTGGTGTGCAATATAAATAGCTGATCTGCAGGGCTGTGATTACAGCCTTGTTTGTTATGCTTTCGGAATTCCGGGCGCTGTTCGTATATTGTCTGGAGGTAACAGATGCAGTTGTTCAAGCGTAAGCCCAAAAACCACGGCGTAGATGCCGATCGGAAGCTGCCAGTCCATATAGCGGTCATTATGGACGGAAACGGCCGCTGGGCAGCCAGGAGAGGTCTGCCAAGAAAAGCGGGGCACAGGGAGGGCGCCAACACACTCAAAAGGCTGGTCAAAGAATGCAACGCTATCGGAATAAAGTATCTGACGGCATATGCGTTTTCCACCGAGAACTGGAACCGGCCCCGGGAAGAAGTCGATGCCCTCATGGACCTTCTGCTGGAGTTCCTGCGCAATGCCGAAAAGGAACTGGCAGGTACGAATATCAGAATATTGGTTATAGGTGACACAGGCAGACTGTCGGATGAGATCCAAAAAGAGATAGAAAGGGTCGTTGTGAACACGTCTGTGAATACAGGTCTGAATCTTGTCATTGCTCTCAATTACGGCAGCAGGTGTGAGATCGTATCCGCGGCGGCTCGCATCGCAAGGGATGCCAGGGACGGAAGGATAGATCCGGAGAAAGTGGATGAGAGACTGTTTTCAAGTTACCTATATACGAGGGAGATACCCGACCCGGATCTTGTGATAAGACCGAGCGGTGAGTACAGGCTGAGCAATTTCCTGCTCTGGCAGTCATCGTATTCGGAATTCTGGTTTTCGGACGTGTTGTGGCCTGATTTTACAAAAGAACACCTGTATCAGGCCATCAGGGATTTTCAAAACAGAAACAGACGCTTTGGAGGGTTGCAGAGATGAAGGCCAGGGTCATAAGTGCGGTCGTTGTGATAGCGCTCCTGATAACAGTTATTTGCCTCGGGGAGACTGCCATAGGCATAGCAGTATTCATACTGACGGTCATGGCATCGTGGGAGTTCGGCAGGGCGCTTGAAAAAGGAGGATACAGGCCGGTAAAGGCGGTCAGCTTTGCCGCATGCATCCCGGTGCTGTACATAGCCCTGACAGGCATACTTCCCTCTGCGGCGGTGATCGGCGGCGACGATGTTCTGATTGCGGCTGCGGTTTTTATATTTACCGTGCTGCTGTCTCTTTTTTGCTTTCAGATGTTTTCAGACGGGAAATACGGTATTAAGGATGTATCGGTCACTTTGCTCGGCATGATATACATACCGTTCCTTTTTTCCTTCTTCACTCTCACCAGGCAGATGGAAGACGGATACCTGTACATCTGGCTGATCCTCATCGGGGCCTGCGCGACCGATACGTTTGCGTTTTTTACCGGGGTTACCGTCGGAAGGGTAAAGATCGTACCGAAAATAAGTCCGAAGAAAACTCTTGAGGGGTGCATAGGCGGTGTCGCCGGATCCGTCATCGCAATGACGGTTTTCGGAGCCTGCTTCAGAAGCGTGCTCGATGTACCGCTGACGCATTTTGCGGTACTGGGTCTTATATGTGGTATAATATCACAGTTGGGCGACTGGTCGGCATCGGCAATAAAAAGAACGGTGGGGATAAAGGATTACGGAAGTATCATTCCCGGCCACGGAGGAGTGCTGGACAGGATAGACAGCATACTTTTTACGGCTCCCGCAGTGTATTTTTACATAAATATTTTCTTCAGGTAAGTCTTTTTTAACACTTGGAAAGGAGTTCGCGATGGCTGAAAATATAGTCCTGCTTGGCTCTACGGGCTCCATAGGAGTCCAGACCCTTGAAGTCGCAAGGAACCTGGGCATCAGGGTCAGCGCTCTGACTGCATATTCGAATATAGACCTCCTGGAGCGGCAGGCAAAAGAATTCAGACCCCGGATGGTGTCTGTCTTTGACAAAACGCTGGCGGCGGAACTGAAAAACAGGCTGGCCGGACTCGGAACAGAGGTACTGAGCGGACCTGAAGGCAACAGGGCTGCAGTGGGAATCGACGGGGTCGACACGGTCGTGGCCGCGATCGTCGGCATAGCCGGACTGATTCCTACCATTGAAGCGATACGGAACGGCAGGAACGTGGCGCTGGCAAACAAGGAGACACTTGTCACGGCAGGGCGCATCGTCATGGCTGAGGCTGAACGGCGCGGCGTGAAGGTTTTCCCCATAGACAGCGAGCATTCTGCCATATATCAGTGCCTGGCGGGGAACAGGAAGCAGGATGCTGAGCGGCTGCTGCTGACAGCGTCAGGAGGTCCGTTCAGGGGAAAGAAATATCATGAACTGACGGGTGTCACTGCTGCGCAGGCCCTGGAGCATCCCACCTGGAATATGGGAAGCAAGATAACCATCGACTCGGCCACATTGATGAATAAAGGGCTTGAGGTCATCGAAGCCAGGTGGCTTTTCGGATTCACGCCGGATAAAATCAGGGTGCTGGTGCACCCGCAGAGCATAATCCATTCGATGGTGGAGTACAGGGACGGCTCTGTCATAGCTCAGCTCGGACAGCCGGATATGCGGATACCCATCCAGCTTGCCCTTACATGGCCGGAGAGGCGCTCCGCCAATTTTTCCAGGCTGGACCTGCTGAAGTGCGGTCCGTTGACTTTTGAAGAACCCGACATGGAGACGTTCAGATGCCTCAGGCTGGCTTATGATGCTCTTGAGGCAGGGGGGACGATGCCGACGGTGCTCAATGGCGCAAATGAAGCTGCGGTAAAGCTTTTCCTGGAAGGCAGGATCGGGTTCTGTGACATACCGCGGCTGATAGAGGAGGCGATGCTGACACATGATGTGAATACATCGCCTGAGCTTGATGATATAATAGAAACAGACAGATGGGTCAAAAGAATGGTTGGTGAAAGTATATGCATCTGATCCTTGCCATACTGGCATTCAATATAATCGTGATAGTACATGAACTGGGGCATTTTCTGGCTGCAAGGGCAGTGGGCATCAGGGTCATGGAATTCTCGCTTTTTTTAGGGCCGAAGCTGTTCAGCATAATGCGAGGCGGCACGACATATTCCTTAAGATTGTTCCCGATCCTGGCATATGTGAAGCTGGAGGGCGATGATGAGGCTTCTGACAGCGAAAGCTCCTTCAGCAAAAAATCTAAAAGTGCCCGGGCATTCACAATGATAGCCGGACCGCTGGCAAACCTGCTGCTTGCTGTCATCCTGCTGACCGGTTATTTTGCTTTTGGGGGATATGAGACTACAAGGATAGCCCGGATAGCCGAGAACTCCCCTGCCGCCGCAGCGGGGATGCAAAAGGGAGACAGGATAGTGTCATACGGCGGTAAGAGGACACATATCCCGTTGGATGTGATACAGTTCCTCTATGTTTCAAAGGGCGAGCCTGTGACCGTGGAATTCGAGAGGGACGGCAAGTTGCTCAGGGGGGAACTGAAGCCCATATATCACCCCGAAGCTTCGACTCCCATGATAGGAGTCACCCTTGATTTGACAAATCCCGAGGGGTCGAACGTCCTGAAAGAAGTCTCGCCCGGTTCTCCGGCGGAGAATGCAGGCCTGATGGCAGGCGACAGGATCGTTGCCATAAATGGTGCCGAAGTGGATTCCTATGATAAACTGTCCGGACTGCTCAAAGAAAACGGCATCAAAGAGCTCGAAATACAGGCCCTGAGGAACGGAGCCCTGGTCAGTGCGGTCCTGACCCCCATCGAGGCAAAAACCGATGAATGGTACGAGGTCGGACTCGAGTTTGCCTATGTCAGAGGAAACATACCGGACTCATTCATACAGTCGGGCGTTTTCATCTATTCGATAGTAAGGAGCGTATTCTACAGCCCCACATGGCTCATAACCGGAAGAGCCAATATTTCGGATATGATGGGGCCCATCGGCATGGTGAGCGCCATCACCACCACCGTCAGCCAGGCGCCCGATATAGGACGGATGCTGATGTACCTGATGTACATCACCGGCATGCTGAGCGTGGCCATCGGAGCCACTAATCTTCTGCCGTTTCCTGCGCTGGACGGGGGCAGGCTCCTGCTGATAGGGATAGAGGCGGTAAGAGGCAAGCCGCTGAGCCAGGAAAAGGAATCCATAATATCGATGGCGGGCTTTGTCATAATCATCCTTCTCGCGATATATATCGCATATAATGATATTCTGAAACTGGTGGTCAGATAGCGGAGTACAGGCTGATGCCGCATTCGGAAAGGACAATGTGCCGGATGGAAAGAAGTAAGACAAGGAAAATTCGTACAGGTGATATATATATCGGCGGTGACGCGCCCGTAACGGTACAGTCGATGACCAACACCGATACCAGGGATGCCGCTTCCACCATCGATCAGATAAAAAGGCTGGAGGAAGCAGGCTGTGACATCGTCAGGGTCGCCGTGCCGGACAGCCAAGCTGCCGATGCTTTGAAGCAGATAAAAAAGTCGATCCGGATACCGCTTGTTGCCGATATACATTTCGATTACAGGCTGGCGCTTGCCAGCATCGAAAACGGCGCGGACAAGATACGGATAAATCCCGGCAACATCGGCGGGACCGACAGGGTGAAAAAAGTCGTGGAAGCAGCCAGGTCCAGGGGGATACCCATCAGGATAGGCGTGAATTCCGGATCGCTGGAGAAGTCCATTCTTGCAAGGTACGGATCGGCAACGCCTGAAGCAATGGTCGAAAGCGCGCTGGGGCATGCCAGGATACTTGAGAAGCTTGGATTCCATGATATCGTCATTTCGCTGAAGGCATCGAACGTACCTGTGACCATAGGATCATACAGGCTGATGTCAGCCTGGACAGATTACCCCCTTCACATCGGCGTGACGGAAGCAGGAACGTTTTTCTCAGGCGTGGTGAAGTCGGCGGCGGGGCTTGGATGCCTTTTGGCCGAAGGCATAGGAGATACGCTGAGGATATCGCTGACCGGCGATCCGGTCGAGGAGGTGAGAGCGGGGATCGAACTTTTGAAGGCCCTGGAACTGCGCCGGGGAGGCGTGGAACTCATATCCTGCCCTACGTGCGGGCGTACCGGGATCGACCTTATCAGGATTGCGAATGAAGTTGAAAAAAGGCTCGCGGGATGCAGAAAACCGATAAAGGTGGCAGTAATGGGTTGTGGGGTGAACGGCCCCGGCGAAGCCCGTGAGGCAGATATAGGAATTGCAGGCGGTGCCGGAGAGGCATTGCTGTTCAGAAAAGGCAGGGTAATCAGAAAGGTGCCCCAGGAGCGAATCGTAGAGGAACTCCTGGCGGAAATAGACAAAATGTAGATAAGATTATCTCAACATACCAAAGGGGATCGGTCAGATGTCGGAGACAGCAATAAACAAAAGATTCTTTGAGGTTTTTCCTGAAGCGGGATCTGCCGGTGATGTATCGGATTTTTTCAGGGAAGTAAGGATCGAGAGCGTCGGGTTATATAAAAAAACAGGAAAACTTGTGATAAAAGCTTCTGCGGACAGGCTCATACCT
>JAAZKL010000237.1 GCA_012799845.1 Clostridiaceae bacterium | reverse complement strand
TCGCCCTGGGAGGGGTGGTCGGAGCCTCAGCCGTGCTGATGAAGATGCCATGGATGTTGCTGGTAGCGGGTGCGATCTATGCAGTGGAGAGCCTTTCCGTTTTCATACAGGTCGTATCATTCAAACTGAGAGGCAAGAGAGTGTTCAAAATGGCCCCGATCCATCACCATTTTGAACTGTCCGGATGGAAGGAAACAAAGGTGGTCGGCGTATTCTGGCTGATAACCATAGTGCTCTGCATTATAGGATTTGCTACGCTGAGGTTCGATATTTTTTAAAGGAAGCGGCCGGATGCTGGTTTGCATCAGTGCTGCCGGCTTTGATACACGGTATCCCGGAGGAAATATATGAAAAACAAGAAGCCGTTCGATTTTCTATTATTCATGACAGTGCTGATATTGCTCTCGTTCGGACTTATCATGCTTTTCAGCGCGAGTGCCCCCATGGCTGAAAAAGAGTCCGGTAATATTTACTATTACATCAACAGGCAATTGGTATTCGCGGCCATCGGGATGGTCAGCATGCTGCTTGCGGCCAACTACGACTACCACAAGATCGGGAGGAAAACAGTATGGGTGCTGTTTTTGGTCAGCGTGGTCCTGCTCATACTCGTATTGATCCCCGGTATCGGCAGCGAAGCCAACGATTCCCGAAGATGGGTCGTGATAGCCGGTTTCAGGTTCCAGCCATCCGAGTTGGCAAAACTGGCGCTCATCCTGTTCCTCTCATTCAATCTTGCCAGAAGGAGAAGACCGCTTGACACGTTTTTCGGCGACCTGATGCCATATCTTTTCGTACTCGGCATCATATGCGTGCTGCTTCTGCTGGAAACACACCTCAGCGCAACGATAATCATGATCGCCATCACGATGATAATACTGTTTGTGGCAGGCGCAAAGATCAGGCACTTTATTATACTGATCGTACCTGTCGTGGTGACGATCGTCGCCGTTATATCATTTACCGATTACATGACTCCACGCATAAACTCCTGGCTGGACCCGTGGAGCGATCCGCGCGGCAGCGGTTATCAGACCATTCAGTCCCTGTATGCTATCGCCTCCGGCGGGCTGTTTGGCAGAGGCCTGGGGCAGAGTATGCAAAAATTCCTGTATGTGCCTGAACCCCATAATGATTACATTTTCCCGATACTTGCCGAAGAACTTGGTTTTATCGGCGTGCTCGCAGTTCTGCTGCTGTTTCTCATATTTATATGGAGGGGGATCAAGATCGCAGTCCATGCGCCTGATGTCTACGGGTGCCTGATAGCTTCAGGCATAACTGCGCTGATCGCCGTCCAGAGCCTTTTCAATGTGGCAGTCGTCACCAATTCCGTACCGCCCACAGGCGTCTCGCTGCCTTTCTTCAGTTCCGGCGGCACAGCGCTCATACTGTTTATGACGGAAGCCGGCATCCTGCTCAACATCTCGCGCTATTCCACGTACGAAAGAATCTGAACATATTGTTTTTTTTGCGCATAAGATGAAATGTGTGCGAGGTGTTTTTATGAGCAAGTTAGTTATTTCAGGAGGCGCCAGGCTCCAGGGAGAGATCGAAGTCGAAGGCTCCAAAAATGCCGTTTTGCCCATTTTGGCCGCATCCCTGCTCAATGGCGGGGAAAGTATCATCAGGAACTGCCCCAGGCTCAGAGATGTTGAAGTAATGATCGGAATACTCAGAAGAATAGGCTGCAGCGTGAAAGTGGAAGGTGATGTCATTATCGTGAATTCGGCCGGTCTGAACGAGACCAGGATACCTGTCGAACTGGCGGCGGAGATGCGCTCGTCGATCATATTCTTGGGTCCGATGCTTGCAAGATGCGGCTGTGTGACTATAAGCTATCCGGGTGGGTGCGTAACTTTTCGGGCACGATAGTATGACCGGCCGCGGCATTTACTCCGGTTATGGTGCCGTGATGGCAGTTGGTCAGACATCAATGGGCTGTGAGCGCTACAGATGCTGCCGGGTCATGAAGCTCGAATGAGGCACAAGGAACCACAACCGGCAGCACGGATGCTGCCGGC
>JAAZKL010000236.1 GCA_012799845.1 Clostridiaceae bacterium | reverse complement strand
TGGTTGTGGTTGTGGTTATGGTTGTGGTTGTGGTTATGATTATGGTCATGTTCATGAGTATGGTCATGGCCAAAACACACATCAAGTTCGGGCATTATATACCGGAGCAGCCCTGTATCCCTGAGAAGCATGAACTTCATCGGATCATCCGAAACCAGTATCCCTGTTATTTCTTCCCTGATCCTTTCAGCGCTGATCCTGCATATCAGGCTGCTATTCTGCCTGATGCCTTCCAGGGTATCAGCATCGATATGGAATCCAAGCACTGCTGCGAACCTCACAGCCCGAAGCATGCGCAGTGCATCCTCTCCAAACCTGTCCGCTGGTCTGCCCACTGTCCGGATGATCCTTCCGGAAATATCTCCCATCCCTCCAAAAGGATCGATGATGCCTTTATCGGGGTTCCATGCCATCGTATTAATCGTAAAGTCTCTCCTGCGCAGGTCATCTTCTATCCTTGAGGTAAACTCTACTTTATCCGGGTGCCTGCTGTCGTTGTACCTGCCATCGATACGGAATGTGGTAACTTCATAGTTTTTATTACCCAGCACGACCGTCATAGTACCATGTTTTATCCCGGTTTCCACAGTTTTCTTAAAAAGCCTGCCGACCTCCTCCGGACGCGCATCAGTCGCAATATCCCAGTCTTTCGGCTCTCTGCCCATCACGGCATCGCGTATGCAGCCGCCTACTGCATACGCCTCATATCCATGCACGCCGAGCACTTCGAGTATTTTTGCCACGTTCGCGGGAGGAACGATTTTTATCAAGATCATCACCCCATGTATGGTTTACTATGATGAGTGCCATGATGTATCAGTATACACCAAAATTATAACACTTCAAAATTATAACACTTCTGTTAACAACACATTAGCACTTCGGTCAATAACGAGCTTTCGCAAGCAGAAAGCACATCTGTCCCCATTATCCCGGCAACCATGCCAAATGCTGTTGCTATTTTCTGATGAAGCTCCATTCTGCTAAGTTTTGCAACTTTTGGCATTAGTCGGGTCTGTTCTTTTTTCATTTCGCTTAAATCATGCTAAGTTTTGCAACTTTTGGGCACATGATTTCTAATTTATTCCATCCAAAGCGCAAATAACGTACAATAGGCCTGCGTTATGTCAACTATATCGCGTTTTAAATCTTCCCAAGCAAATTTCTGTGCCCAAAAGTTGAAATTCCTCACATAAACGCCTTCAAAAATAAAAGTACAATGCAGAGAACATAGTGCCAGATTCATGATACAATGTCTGTAAAAACATGAATCAAATCAGGAAAAGTACAATTTATGAAACAAAGCCGCCTGACGCCACGTCTATTATAGTGGCATATAATGGCATCAGCTTTATCATGACCCGGCTTTGTACAACCCGGCTTTGTTGTTACACAGCTTCTGCATAACACGATTTTAGTATTACCGGCAAAGGCCGGAATGAAAGGAAAGGTTGAGATGTATGGGTAAAATGAGGGATCTGTTCCGCAATAAAACAGCCATAATAATCGCAGCAGTTGCGCTCGTGCTCACGGCTGCAGTAGTCACGGCCGCACTGACAGGATTGTTCAATGGCATCGGAAGGAGCGCAGATACCGCTTCAGGAGACATAGGCACAGGCACAGTTACGGGATCAGATGGGACAGTTGGAAAGATACGGACCGCAAAGCCAGTGGAAACAGCCGTCGAAATATCACCCATGGATCAGGACAGTATGGGTGTAGACATCTCATCGGCATTCAGGCTCCTGTTCAGCGAGGATGTTGATAAAGAAGCCGTTGCTTCGTCGCTTGACGTGGAACCGAAGCAAAGCTTCAGCCTGACCGAAGTGTCCGGCAGGGAATTCCGCCTGGAATTCGATAAACCCATGAAGAGCGATAAAGTATACAACTTTACATTAAATGACAGGGACAACGGCGCCAGGAAATCATGGGCCTTCCAGACCAAGAAGCAGCTCACCGTGGTCCGCACGCTGCCCCGTGACAAGGCGACCTATGTGCCTGTCAACTCCGGCATCGAGATCACTTTCAGCCACAGCGGCATAGAAAATGCCGAGGAATGCTTCGAGATATCTCCCAAAGTCGACGGACACTTCGAGTGGAACAAAAAGACGCTGGTCTTCGTCCCGGAAAACCTGGAACATGGCACGATATACACCGTAACGATAAAAAAGGGCGTGCGTGTCACGGGCAGCGACGAAACGCTGCAGGATGATTACACCTTTAAGTTCCA
>JAAZKL010000235.1 GCA_012799845.1 Clostridiaceae bacterium | reverse complement strand
CACAAACGAACCGGAATTGTCTATGTAACCCCATTTCGAATCGGCCAGATAATTATCCTTCGACGGATAGATAGAGGAAATCTGCTGATTTGCCGTTGCATTGCCGGTCTCAGGGCTGTCGGTTTTTACAGCAGATGTATCCTGCCTGCCGCGGGTATCGTCGGAAACCTCTTTCCCCTGCTCCCGGTCCGGCCTGTCGCCGGCGCCATTCTGCCGCGTGCTGCATGATGCGGACATCAGCAGCACCAACACAGCGAAAAAGATGCAGGCTGCTCTTTTCATGCAATTATGTTCCCCCTTGAACATCGAATCGTTACTATTATATTATCACAACTCGTATAATAAGTATATTTTTACTGCATAAGTCTGTTGTGCTCCGAAATTATCTGATAGAATGTAATCAGATCAATAAAATGTAATAAGACCAATTCGCCTGAATAACGGAGGAACCGGGATGGATCTCAAGGCTTGGATCATATCAGCAAACATGGGCCTGGGCCACCAGCGGGCCACCTACCCTCTCAGGGACCTGGGCTTCAACGGGGTCATGCTTTTCGGTGAAGACGAGGCGTGTCCTAAAAAGGAAAGAAGGCAATGGGATATATTCAGGAATTCATACGAATTCCTGTCCAGGACGCGGCAAATACCGCTTATCGGTCCCTATCTGTTCAGCCTGCTTGAAAAACTGCAAAACATATCTCCTTATTACCCCAGGCGCGATCAATCCGGTCCGTCACTGCAGGTAAAATCCCTGTACACGCTCATAAGACGCGGCATGGGAAAGGCAATGAGCGAAACGCTCAGCACCATGAGGATGCCAGTCATAACATCCTTTTACGCCGCCGCCATCGCAGTTGAAGAAATGACTGACCTGCCCGTCTACTGCATAATATGCGATGCTGACATCAACCGCGTTTGGGTGGCAGAACGCCCGCAGGAAAGCAGGATCATATATTTTGCCCCTTGCGGGAGCGCGATGCGCCGCCTGAAGGAATACGGAGTGCCTGATGAAAGGATATTCCTGACCGGCTTCCCTCTCCCCCGGGAAAACATCGGACCCGACATGGAGATCCTGCGGAACGACCTGGCAAGAAGACTGATACGCCTTGACCCAACGAAGCGTTTCCGTATCATACACGGGGAAGAAGTCAGATCTTACCTCGGCGACTGCTGGGATCCCGACATGGAAGCAGGGCCGATAACGATCACATTCGCCGTCGGAGGCGCCGGAGCCCAGGCCGAAATAGCCGGAGAAGCGGTAAAGAGCCTGTCCAACATGATAAAGGAAGGCAAAGTCAGGCTGAATCTTATCGCCGCTCACAGGGAAGAAGTCAGCAAGTACTTCGATAAACTCGTCAAACGGCACGGACTGACCAATTCAGAGGGCATCCGGATACTTTACAACCAGGATAAAAACGAATATTTCCGCCAGTTCAACGAACTGCTGCACGACACTGACATACTGTGGACCAAGCCGTCCGAGATGTCTTTTTACTGCGGCCTGGGGCTGCCAATAATAATAGCTCCGCCGATAGGCCCCCACGAAGTCTGCAACCAGCGCTGGCTCAGGGACCTGGGGGCGGGCCTTCACCAGTCGGACCCGCGGTATTGCTCCGAATGGATCATGGATTACCTGGTAGACGGAAAGCTGTCGCTTGCCGCCTGGGATGGCTTCCTGTATGCGAGAAAGCTCGGGGTGGAAAAAATCATCGAAGTCCTGACCACGGGAAAAATGGACAGGCATTACAGCCCGCTTCTGCGGTAGGAAAAACATTGCCGTTATACCTGGCGAAGTACGTTACAGTATTACCATCACAGTACATTGTAATACTGCACGCAGTACAGAACGCTGTAATACTGCACGCAGTACAGAACTCTGTAATATTGCCCGCAGCACAGAACTCTGTAATGCTGCACACAGCACAGAACTCTGTAATGCTGCACACAGCACAGAACTCTGTAATGCTACCCTGTTCAGAATATTGTTATTGTGCCGGGCACAGGACATCATCGTAACATCCGGTGCAGATATTTCCCGTCAGCACTTGTACATTTTTCCGACAACGAATGATTCAAAAGACCTTGGAACGAGCCTCTTCAGAAATACCAGCACCTTATAGCCGAATCCCACGGTTATGAACGCCGGAGGATTCTTCCGTTTTATCGCCCTGGCCACCGCCTTTGCGACGACAATCGGATCGGGTCCGTTCATCTCGTCCTTTTCCATAACCGCGATGGATCTGCTGCTTTGCTGATAGTATGCGGAACCTTCGCCGCCTTCCTTTACGAACAGCCTGTTGCCAGTGAAACCGGTTTTGGTGTCGCCCGGTTCCACAACGCAGACTTTTATTCCGAAGTTCCTGAGTTCATTGCGCAGCGAACCACTCATAAGCTCAACAGCCGCCTTGGATGCGACGTACGTGGACTGGAACGGTATCGGGAACAGGGCTCCTACCGAGGACATATTGATTATGAGGCCTCTGCCCTTTTTTCTCATATGGGGCAGTACATGCCTTATGACCCTGTGCGTCCCGAAGAAATTCGTATCGAACTGCAGGTACGCCTCCTCCGGAGAAGTGTCCTCGACAGAACCGGCAATGCCCATCCCCGCATTGTTCACGACGATCCCTATCTCGCCTTCCCGCTCGATGATGTAATCGATGGCAGCCTTTACTGATTCGTCGCTGCACACATCCATGCGTATCATCGTCACGCTGCCCGGCTGATCCGCACTTTCTGTTGCAGTGTCAACTGCATCAACGGCCGTGCCGTTACTGTCACCGGAACTGTCCCCCTGGCATGTCACTGGAACCGTCCCCGTGACAGGACCGTCCCCCTGACATGTCACCGGAACCGTCCCCGTGACAGGACCGTTCCCCTGGCATGTCACCGGAACCGTCCCCGTGACAGGACCGTCCCCCTGGCAGGGATCCCCCTGGCATGCCGGCGCCTTCCTTGATGTGCCGTATACTTTGAAACCCAGTCGTACAAGATACTCTGCGCAGCTTTTCCGGATGCCGGACGACGCCCCCGTGACCAGTGCGATATTTCCATAATGTTTCTTCATCCCGATCTCCCCAATCCAAATAAATGCCGATATTTCCGGTAAGTAATTATATCATAACGGAGAAGCAAATTGTACAGAAACAGTGCTCTCCAGCCTGTATCAACCTATACCGGCATCCTTCGCCGGCAGAAATACAATATTGCAATAATTAGATATTTCTGTAATATATACTTATCGCATATTATGTGGTAAAATGATTGCAACCCTGGATCATTACCTGCGATATACAAACCATAAAGGAGAGATCATTTGGCTATGGATATCTTTGAAAAATGCTATAGTTACACCGACCACAAGGAGGCGATCGCAGCCGGTCTTTACCCGTATTTCCATGCTCTTGAAACAGGACAGGATACCGAAGTAGTCATAGAAGGCAGAAAAACCGTAATGGTAGGTTCCAACAACTATCTCGGCCTGACATCCGACCCGAGAGTCAAGGAGGCTGCCATCGAAGCAGTCAGGGAGTTCGGTTCGGGATGCTCGGGATCAAGGTTCCTCAACGGTACATTGACTCTCCACCTTGAGTTGGAAAAGAAGCTGGCCGAATTCGTGAAAAAGGAGGCGGCACTCACTTTCAGCACAGGTTTCCAGACCAATCTGGGCATCATAACTGCCATCGCGGGCAGGAACGATTACATCCTGTGCGACAGCGATAACCATGCCAGCATAGTCGACGGGTGCAGGCTCAGCTTTGCCAAGACACTCAAATTCGAACACAATAACATGGATGACCTGGAAAGGCTTCTGTCCAAAATAGATGACAAATACGGCAAGCTGATCGTCGTAGACGGTATATTCAGCATGGAGGGCGACATAGCGGACCTGCCGTCCATTGTGAAACTGGCAAAGAAATTCGGCGCAAGGGTCATGGTCGACGACGCGCATTCATTCGGAGTGCTTGGCGAGCATGGAAGAGGCACGGCCGAACACTTCGGGCTGGAAGATGAAGTCGATATCATAATGAGCACCTTCAGCAAATCGCTGGCGAGCCTCGGTGGTTTTGTTGCGGGAAAACAGGATGTCATTGACTACATCAAGCATAATTCAAGGCCGTTCATATTCTCAGCATCCATACCGCCGGCAAATGCAGCCGCTGCCATTGCAGCACTGGAAATAATCAAAGCCGAGCCTGAACGCATCCAGAGGCTCAGGGATATATCTTCTTACATGAGGCAGGGCTTCAGAAAGATGGGTATACCCATTTACGAAGCCAACAGCGAGATCACACCAATCGTCCCTGTCATGACCTACGAGAACGAACCCACTCTCGTCGTTACCAAGCTGCTGCGCGAAGAGGGCGTCTATGTGAACCCTGTACTGTCGCCAGCCGTAAAACCAGGGTTCTGCAGGATCAGGACCAGCTACACGGCCACACACACACAGGAACAGCTGGACTATGCGCTTGAAGCCTTCAGGAGGGTCTTCGAGAAGCTGGGGACCACAGCAGGCTGATAAAAGGCTGCAGAAGGTGCAAAGTTCTTTGGCGGACTGCAAGGCATATGGCACAGACATGCAGATATCAACATGCAGATATCAAATTAATACAAATTTACAGATATCAATCTTACAGATGTAAAAAGTACAGATCAAACATACAGACATAAGAAGGGCTGCCGTATCGGCAGCCTTTTACTATATGCCCCGGCAGCAGTTCACCTGCTTCAGGACAACAGTACACAACGCCCTGGAATGCACACCAAAAAAATGGTTTGATTATACCTCATCCGTAGTTTGATGAGCCTAAATCACAGCCTAAACCATCAATAATCTGTTATACCACAATTGCCGCCTACACCCCTATAATGTTAACGCCGCAGTCGACATGCAGGACCTCGCCCGTTATGGCCTTCGACATCTCACTGAGCAGGAAGACCGCCGCATCACCTATTTCTTCCTGCTCGACGTTTTTCCTGAGGGGAGCTTTCTGTCGGGTATATTTCAGGATACTGCTGAAATCCTTGATCCCCTTCGCTGACAGTGTCTTTACAGCACCTGCGGATATCGCGTTCACTCTTATCCCTGAAGGACCGAGATCTTCCGCAAGATACCTGACTCCGGCTTCAAGGGCGGCCTTAGCCAGACCCATAACATTATATCCCGGCATTACCTTTTCCGAGCCCATGTAAGTCAGAGTAACTATGCTGCCTCCCTCCACCATTGCTTCGGCAGCCCTCCTGCTTACAGCGGCAAGCGAGTAGACACTGATGTCCATGGCAAGCGCGAACCCTTCGCGTGAAGTGTCCACGAACCTGCCCTGCAGGTCCTCCGCCCTGGCATATGCTATCGCATGTACCAGGCCGTGGATCGCCCCGTATTTGCGTTTGACCGATTCAAAGAAATTATCGATATCGGTATCAGACGACACATCAAGCTGACAGGTATCAGCGCCGCCAAGCTCCTCTGCCAGGGCTTCCACATCTTTTTTCTCGCGTTCGCCCAGGTACGTCAGTACCAGCGACGCTCCTTCCCTGTGGGCTGCAGCCGCTATTGCCCAGGCAATGCTCCATTTGTTCCTGACCCCCATTATTACGATGTTTTTGTTCTTCAGCAAATCACTCATGTAAACCTTTCCTCCTGCTGTATATGTAATGTTGCTTTGTAATAACTCCAAATATACGCCGATTGCATTTTATATATTCCTGGCTGCGGGTCATGTATTTCCTGTCCGTTAATCATGAGTCCCCTGCATTCTGCGTATTTCGTTATATGCTGCCTGTTCCCTTAATGCCTGGGTATTCCTGTGTGTTGCGCCCGTCCTCCCTGTCAGCTGTATGTCCCTGCCTGATGCACAGGAGCCTGCTTTTAATTGTCCAGGTATTCCAGCGCCATTTTTTTAAGCAATTCCTTATTGTTGAGTTCCGGTTCATCTATTACTCTGTCGAGCAGATGACCAAGTACTTCGCCGATTTCGGAGCCTTCAACGAATCCCAGACGTTTCAGATCATCACCGTTTATATCGAGCTCCTTCAGGCTCAGGCAATCTCCGCTTTCTATCAGCGATCTGAAGACGGCTTCCGTCATCTCCAGTTGATGCAGATCTTCTGTTGTATTTCGTCCATCTGCCTTATGGTACCCCGAAGCTGCTATATGTTCCTTTGAAGCTGTTATGTGTGCCCTTTTTGCTGCAATATGTGCCCTTGTTGCTGTAATGTGTGCCCTTTTTGCTTTCAGAAGGTCCTCGAACACATCTCTGCCGACTTTTAGCACGGCCCTTGCAACTGCGTTCCTTTCAGGCTCTATCCTCATGCCAAGATACCTGATGATCTCCAGTATCCTGCCTCTGCTTTTATTGTCAAACCTCAGCCGGCTAAGTATGGTGTCCGCAGTCTCAACAGCGCCTGCTGTTCCGGACCCTTCATCATCAGCAGGCATGCCTGTATCATGCAGCAGCATCGCCCACCGCAGGCACATATCCGCTTCAACAGCCGAAACGGAACGCAGGATATGTTCTCCCTTATTGTTCCAACTTCTGCCGCAGACAATGCTGTTGTGATCGAATCTGGCATGACTATGGCCGGAACCAGCATGACTGCTGTCAGCACTGTCATAGTTATGGGTATGGGTATGGGTATGGGTATGGGTATGGTCATAGTTATGGTTATGGTTATAGTTATGGGTATGGTCATGGTCATGGTCATGGTTATGGTTGTGGTTGTGGTTGTGGTTATGGTTGTGGTTGTGGTTATGGTTGTGGTT
>JAAZKL010000234.1 GCA_012799845.1 Clostridiaceae bacterium | reverse complement strand
CTGGACGCAGCCCGTTTTCCCGGCGCCAGGGAACTGAAGCATGCGACGGCGGAAATCATGTCGATCGTGGAGGAGATCAGCAGCGTCGAGAAGATCAACAGCGCAAAGAGCAAAGAACTGCTCGAAAAGCTTGGTGCGCAGGTCAGAAGGCTGAACCAGGCGAAAAAGCTGAGCAATGCGTACAACAAGCCGGACGCGGCCGGAGCCCCTTCGTTTTTCATGGATAAAAAGAAGTGATTGAACAGTGCATATAAAAAGCGGGTCCATCGGACTCGCTTTTTGTGCTGGTTGCTTATTTTTTTCATTACCAGGATATCACTGCCAGGATATAATTGTCCCCAATTTTTTTGCCAAAAATATTCCGGCTTGATATTTTTCTTACAGGCTGCCGGTCCGGGTATAATCTGCCGGTCCGGATATGATTTAGTACTCAGGATACGATCCCGTGTTTAGTCCGGGTATACCCTGTCGAGGAATGAGAATACCCTCTCAATATATTTGTCCCTGTCTTCCATATAGCCCGAGGCATGCCCCTCGTATTCCGTCTGCCAGAACTCTGAGCCGGAAGCATTCAGCCCGGAATATTTCTGATACAGTTCGATCGAGTTTATCACCGGTATCAGATCGTCATTGCGGCTGTGCATCAGCATCAGGTAAGGCACATTTTCGGCGGTAATTACACTGACCGGGCTTGCATCCTTCAGCCTGAATCCACCTGTCACACTGAACGCGAAAGCTGTCGTCCTGTTGAAAAGGAATGGCGGAGTGCCTGTCCATCTATGCAGACTGCTGTAAAAATAATTCCTCAGGTCTGAGTACGGGCTGTCGGCAATAACCGCGTCGACCATCGGGGTGCTGTCTTCCAGTGTACTTTCAGAACATGCCATGATCGCTGCAGACGCCCCTGTTGAAAAGCCCATAAGCGTGATATCTTTATAACCCTGGCGACGTGCATATCTTATAGCGGCTTTCACGTCGTCTTTTTCATAATAACCGAAAGTGCAGTCCTTTCCATCCGACTCGCCGGAGTTCCTGAGATCGAAGGTGATTACGTTGTAGCCCCTGTTCATGAATTCCTTTATAAGATCTACCGTATCCACTCCGAACTGCAGCCTGTTTTTCCCGTACGAATGCACGAGTATAACTGCGCGGCTGCTGTTTTTGACCTGGAAAAGCCAGCCTTTCAGGACTATGGTACTGTCCGCCCCCCTGAAGTTGATATCCCTGTATTCAGGCATTATATTGGAAGAAAAGGCGTCTATCGGCCTTTTGTCCGGATGCAGCAACTGCCAGCTCTTGTAAGCGGACACCACGATCAGGGTCACTGCCGCGATGAAAAGCAGAATAGCAATTGCCAGTATTACATATCGGGCCTTGTGTGTTTTCCGTACTGCATATGTAATTCCGGTTATCCTCATTTTCCAGATACCTCCGCACATCTTCGGTTGGATACACCTTATGTTCACCACTATTATATTTTTTATTAAGTGCAAAGTAAAGGCTGCCCGAATGGCGTATGTCCGGGCGGCGTGTTTCCGCGCAGCGCATGTCTGAACGACATATACCCGGCCAGCAAACAAACCGCATGATCCACTCAATACAGAGGATTATTTCCCGAATGATACATTTTTTTCATACTTCATTTTCTGCTTAAAATCAACATTTGGCAAGATTTTATCGCATATTGCATGAAAATATTTACAAAAAGTATAGAAATTAGTTATTTGATATGATAGAATCAGTCATGCGCACTTATGTAATAAATTGACAAATTAAGAAAATACATCAAATAGAAAGGCGCAATGACCGGACTGTGGAGGGTTATCATGCAGGCAGGGGACTATTTTGCTGAAAAATATCTCATTGAGAAGATACTTGGCAAAGGCGGGATGGGGACCGTATATCTCGCGAGGAATACCAGGACCGGAATGTTCTGGGCAGTCAAGGAGATCAGCAGGGAAACCGGAACTGACGCAGTCATGCCGTCGGAGCCGGATCTGCTGAACAGGCTGGACCACCCGGCCCTGCCAAGGTTGTACGATATTGTGGAGCAGGACGGGAAACTGTATATGATAACAGATTACATCGACGGCATATCACTGGACAAAAAACTCGAAGCAGAAGGAAGGATCGCTGAGGATACGATCACAGACTGGGCGATACAGCTCTGCCTGGTGCTGGACTACCTCCACTCGATGAAGCCGAATCCGATCATATACAGGGATATAAAGCCGTCCAACATAATGCTGACGGAGAACGGCACACTCAAGCTGATAGACTTCGGCACCGCCCGCGAGTACAAGCCCCATTCTGATGCCGACACTGTGTACATCGGCACCCGGGGATACGCCGCGCCTGAGCAGTTCGGCACCGGCCAGACCAGTGCCGCGTCGGACATCTACAGCCTCGGGGTGACTCTGCATCACCTGGTGACGGGTAAGAGCCCCATTGAGCCGCCATTCAGGATCGAGCCCATCAGGCGTTACGATGAGAGCCTTTCTCCCGAACTTGAGGCCATTATATCAAAGTGCACATGCGAATCGCCTTCGGATCGTTATCAGAGCGCAGCCGAGCTCCTTTCGGATCTGTCTGCGTTCCGGGACCGGAAAGGCGCTGTTCAGCAGCAGAAGCTGCATATTACGCAGGAACTCAATGTATTTCAGATACCAGGCAGTCCTGTTCATCCGGACAGGCCTTCAGAGTCATACGAACCTGTGGGATCATGTAAACCTGTACAGTCCTTCGGAACCGCACAGTCTTTCAGGACCGTGCAATCATACGATCCTGTTCAGACATACGGACCCGTGCATAGAGGGGCTCCTGCAGACTCCCGGGAAAATGGACATGACGGGGGCCTTCCCGAAAGGGCCAAAGCAGGTACTGGTCCCCGGAATGACGGCAGCACCATGTATAATGCCAGCAACGCCCTGCATAATACCGTTAGCCGGAATTATGTGAACATCCCGGGTCATACCGACATCCCGAACTATGTAAACATCCCGGATCATACCGACAACCCAAACTATGTGAACATTCCGGGGCATACCGACATCCGGAATGAAACAAACGTCCCGGATGAAGTAAACATCCCGAATGATGTGGACATGAAAAACACTCCTCCCGTATACAGTTTCAGAAGGAAGGTCATAACAGTTTGGGACAACGCCGAGTTCGGCTGTGAATTTGCATATACTGCGGCAAAACTGACGGGAAGCGAGGTTCTGCTTGCGGATCTGGACCTGCTGGCTCCCAAGGCTGATCTTATCCTGAATGTGAACAAGTACCCTCCTCAACTGGCCAGGAATGATATGCCGGGCCACTCCGGGCTTGACGTCGTCATGGACGCCGCGGACAAAAAAATCCTTACGTCGGCACTGCTCAAACAGGCCGCTGCGGTGAGGAAGGATATGAAAAACCTCTATATCATCACCGGAAATTACAGGCTCGACAATTATGAATATTACAGCGAAGACAGCGTAACGTACCTTATCGACAAATGCTACAGGCATTTTGACATCACCGTATTGCTGGTGAACCGGTCGATTTATGATGCTTTTACGCTGGCGGCCCTTTTAAGGTCGGATGTCAATATAGCCGCAGTGAAGGGCGAGATAGGCCAACTGCGTGAATATAACGCATATATTGCGTTTCTGAGCGAGAAACAGCAACTTCCGCCGGACAACACCAAGTTTGTCCTCTTCGAACACGACAGCTCTGCTGCCATGAGCGAAGGGGAGGTTTTCCAGGCAACGCAGGGCAATTTGCTTGGTGCTGTGTCATACAGCAGGAAACGGGTTTTATACAGAAACATGAACAGCGCTTATGCCTGCCATATGGAGAAGGAGATCCTGAGGGATTACTCCAGGATACATAAAAAACTTGGTTTTCTGCCGTCGGAAGGCTTCGTGCCGCGCCTGAGGATGCTTGAAAGCCTGGCAGCCGGCATGAGAAAGAGGAAGAACAAGCCCATGGAGGGATTATGATATGCCTGTGGTCAAGTCGCATCATAAACTGTTTTTTGAAAGACCGAACGCAGCCGAAAAAGCCAATCGTGACATAAGCTCCGTCATATCCGGCATCACGAATGACATCCTGAGGGAATGCCCATCGCTGGTGGCGGACGTTTCGGCCGGGCGCGCCCCGAGGAGCGCGCTGGAGACGGCGATCATAAAGGATATCGACCTGCACAGGTACCATTTGGGTATCGACAGGGACGAACTTATCAGGAAGGTCATGGATTTTATGTTCGGGTATGGCCTGCTACAGCCATATATAGACGATGAGGACATCACCGATATCGACGGCACTTACTATGACCAGTTTGTAATAAAGAGGCACGGAGTCCGCAGCAAGATACCCGTCAACTTCGGCAGTGAAAAGGTATTCGATACATACTGCAAGCTGGTGGCCATCCGCAATGGTGGAATACTGAACGAAAACGACAGCCACTGCAGGGTTACCGATGAAAAGTACAGGCTGCGCATAAACGTTTCCATCAAGCCCAGGAATATTTCGAGCCCGGCCATCAGCATACGCAAGCACAGAAAAAACAGTTACACGATAGAGGATCTGAAGCGGCTCGGGATGCTGGACGACGAGCTTGCAGCCCTGCTCGGGAGTTTGGCTGCCAGTGACGCTTCCGTGTTGTTCTGCGGTAAGGGAGCGGCAGGCAAGACCACGTTAATGCGGGCCTTCATAAACATGCTGCCGGAAATGGAGCGGGTGCTCATCGTGGAATCCGACGCCGAGATCTATCCGGACAAGCCCTACTGCATCGAGCAGAGGATCAAAAAGCGGAATGAGGGCGGAAGGCCAATAACATTGAAAGACCTCGTAAAAGACGGGTTGACGATGTCGCTTGATACGTATTGTGTCGGAGAGATCACGGGGGATGAAGCCTGGGAATTCATAAAGGCGGCGTTTTCCGGACACAGGGGCATCGCGACCACTCACTCCGAAAGCGCCGAGGACGCGTTCGGGCGTCTGCTGACGCTTAGCAAGGGAGCCAATATCGGCGAAAGCGAAAAGACGATCAAGGAAATATTGGGCAGGAGCATAAACGTCATATTCTACCTCAAAGAGTTCCGCGTCGTGGAAGTCCTCGAAGTATGCGGATATGACGGGCAGGCAGACAGGTTCACCTACAAAAGGCTGTATCCTGCGGACAGGGAGTGATGACGGTGTTGATTTTCGTATCGGCTTTGCTTCTTGCCGCGGATGCGGTGTTTGCGGTGATGGTCGCCAGGCACTTCAGTCGGGCCAATGCAGTAGAAAGGCTGAAGAACTGGTTTCGTCAGGCGGCGCCGGGCAACAGGTCCGCCGCTTTCAGGAACAGCCGGCACAGTATCGATCCCGTCAGTTATGGGGCGCGGCAGAAGGACAGGCTTAACCTGCTCGAGCGGATCGAACTGCATTATATTGAAAAATCGAATATACGGCATTATATACCTTTTATGAACATTTACATCCTTGTGCTCCTGGTTCTGCTGATATTCGTTTCAGTATACCGGTATGCATACGGCATACTGAGATTCGTGCCTTCCGCAGCCGTGATAAGCGGCATACTGGCCATGACGCCGCTGTTTCTGCTGGAGCTCCTGGCGAGGTACAATGCGGAGACCGTCAGGAAGAAACTGTCCGAGTACATATCAGTGCTCAGCAGATGGTGCTCTGTGAAGGAAAACATCATGTATGCATTCGAGAAGTCGCTTGATTCCAATATAGGAGAGCCTCTGCAGTCATTCATAAGGGACATGGTCATACAGGTGAACCGCGGCATGGATCCATGCGAGGCGCTGGACATGCTGCAGATGAAGGTGGACGATGCCCAATTCAGCGATTTTATCCTAAACATCAAGCTGAGCATCAGGCACAGGGGCGATATAAAAAAGTTGCTGGCGAACCTTGAAAACCAGTTTTACAAAATCGATGAGGAATATAACAGGCGCAGGATATCTACATACAGGGACAGGGTCGTTATATATGCCATCATGTTCGCCGTATTGCCCATATCGTACTTTTTTATCAGCATGTCGCCGAAGGTGGGGAGCTTTTACCTGGAAACGCTGAACGGGAAACTCCTGCTGACGGTGTTCACCGTGATGTATGCATTCGGGTTTTACCTGGCCGCAGGCATAACCAGGTTCAAAAGCCGGTAAAGGCTCGAAGGATCAGCAGAACAGAAGTACGGGGCACTACAGGAATGTGGAGAATTAAAGGGACACGCGGCACTAGAGGAATTTGAGGCTCTGCAGGCATATGAGGCGCTGCAGGAATACAAGGCGCTGCCGGAATATAGGGTGCTGTAGAAATATAAGGCGCTGCCGGAATATAGGGCGCTAAAGGCATATGAGGACTACACGAATATGGGACACTGAGGGAAGATAGAGCACTAAGGAAATATGAGGCGTAACATGGGGTGATATAATGCTGGATCACATTGCAGTTATATATCATGAAAACAGGATCATGTTTTTGCTGATGGCCGCCGCAAATGTGCTGCTGGGAACCATTCTTTCCAAAGGAGCAGCGTTGAGAGGATCGAGACGCGTACTGGAAGCGATGGGAGCAAGAAAGCCGGCTGCATCGATATACAGGCGCTGTACGATGCTGGTCGGGCAGAGCCTGGCTGCCTGCGAAAAAAGGATCGGGGAAGGGAGCATATACAAAAAGGCCAGGGACAAAATGAGAAAAGCCGGATACAGGGGGGAGCACGCTCCTGTCATATACATCCTCGTAAGATATGTGGCGTCTGGAGTGTTATTCCTGGCGGCACTGTGCGTTAATTATCCGGACATCATCAGGCCGGCCGCATCGGTGGTCCTGCTGAACTCCGCAGTGACGGCCGTGATATCCGCCAACAAGCGCAAAATGAACCTGCGCTTCCAGAAGCATATATACAAGATATACAAGTACCTGCACAACCAGATATCCTCGGGAGTCAAGCCGACCGACGCCGTAAGGACCGTTTATGAAACGACGGATGACATGGAGATCAGGGATGTGCTTATAAAGCTGGCCGCCAGGTATGAACTGACGCTGGATATCGACAGCGCCCTGGAGGAACTGCGTTCCAGTTTTGACACGCATGAAGCGGAGACGCTTTGCATAGCCCTGAAACAGGGGATAGATACGGGCGACAACAAGGACCTGCTTGAGAAGCAGGAGGATATCATGTACAAGAAATACTTCAACTACATACAGGCGGAGACCGACAGCTGCAGAAACAGAGCTGTTGCAGCCGCAGCGGTATTCGTTGCGATCGTGGCTGTGATGATGATCGTCCCCATGCTCGGCGAGGTTGGTCAGGCTGTGGGGAAGATATTTATAAACTGAAGGGAGGATGCGGAATGAAATTAGGTAAATTGATCAGGGACAGGTTTATCGACAGGCAGGGCGGATTCGGACTGAATGAGCTGCTCGGCATAGCGGCGGCGCTGATAATAGCGGGTTTCATCGTAATTCCCAGCATGCAGAGTTTTGCCAAAAACCTGATAACAAGCCTCGGGGAATGGTGGGAGAATACCATAGCCAAAAGCATATTCCCAACATCTGTATAGCCGGGCAACAGATGCCTTCTGTTTCCTTAAGTCCACTGATCGTATAAGCGGCGTACCGGTATGCTTTCAGGCAATGGGTATGTTATCTGCTTTGCCTGGCAGAGATGATACCCGGCAGAGATGATATTAAGGAGGGCTGGTGCTATGCCTGTCAAACCTGTAGTGACAGGGATAATGCTCATATTTGTAGTTTTCCTGCTTGTTTATATGGTGGAATTTTTCATCCCTCTGTCAGTAAAGGCCGATATCGACATGATATGCAGGAATGCTTTGCTGAACATGGAGAATGCCGGAGGGCTGAGCAGCGATAAAAAACAGGAACTGAAGGCTGAACTTGAAAGCAGAGGACTTGCCGGAGTGGTCATAACAGCCACGGAAAACGCCAGGCAGGGCGAAAAGCTTGAACTGCGCGTGGAGGGTGAATACACATACAGCAGGATAACTTCGCTTTTTGGCAGAGGCGATGTGACTTTGCGGTTAGTCTATGATAAATCGACCATGTCGCGAAAGGTGGTCAACTGACGCAAATGAAAAAATGCGGCCTTGAAAAAGGGAGTGCAGTCACGCAGACAGTATTGATGGCTGCGATGCTGGTATTCGTTATATTACCGGTTTTCTCGGCAGTTATCGAAAAATATATACTGATGGAGAAGGCAAGGATTATCAGGGATTCGGTGGACATGACCAATATTTCGGCTTACAATGCACTATCCTGTACGGATTTGGGGAAAGTCCGCATTGAGGCCGGACGTTCCGAGATCCTGGAGATCTACAGGCAAATGCTGAGTGCGAACCTCAGGCTGCGCGACGACCTTGAGCCTGGGCCGGATTCCGTGGCGGAGGCGCGCGTGGAAGTACTGTCCCTGGAGATCTTCACCGACAGTTTCCCAGTACAATGCCCCGATGGAGTGTCGATAACCAGGCCGGCTGTCCACAGCAGCATCTGTGTGCCTGTAAGGCCGTCGCTTTACAGAAGCGTCATACTGAAAATGCTGGGCAAGGACTATATTGAGATTATCGTACATGTTGACACGGAAATACCGGTCAACAACTGAGCGAAAAACTGATGATGCAGGTGCGGTTATGAGAAGATATGGCTGGATTTGCGGTGCTTTTGCTATAATTATTCTGCTAATCGTGATCGAGATGAAGATAATATCGAATGCTTCCGGGTACGAGACCAGGGAAAAGGTGGTCGTTGCAGCGCGGAACATCGGCATGGACGCCGTTATAACCGGCGATATGCTGGAGATCAGGGAAATAAGCAGCGGCGCTGTGCACAGGGATGCTGTCAGAAACATCGATGAGGCTGTCGGCATGAGGGCGGCCGCTGACATTTACGATGGGGAAGTGCTGCTCAGGGGCAGGCTGACGGAAAAAGAGTCTGATGCAGTTGAGGCGCTGAACAAGTCAAACAGACTGTTTAGCCTGAAGCCCGAATGGGATCAGGTAAATGCCTGGCAGTTGGAAAAGGACCAATATGTAGACGTTGTTTTTGTCCCGAACCACCTGAACCAGGACGGCGTCTGCCCGGAAGCGCCGGGTGTGCTGAGTGTTCCGCCAGCACAGACCGGAATCAGGATGATGAAAAATATAAGGATAGCAGGTTTTGTCGACGAAGACGGGGAACCTGTGAAAGACGGCGGGACAGGAAAAGTTCCCAGATACATATTGCTTGAGGTGACCCAGGAGCAGGCGGTATTCCTTGCTTATGCAAAAAGCAACGGACGGGTCGAACTCTCGGCCATACCGGACCGTGACAAATAATGAGAGGTGACACTCATCGACCGTTGGGATGCTCCACATTGCGAAAGGCATGCCCTTTGGAGAGGGCGTCACGATGATGATTCGAATGCGTGACATTTCCCAACATGGGGACATTCCCTAAGAGTTGGGACATTCCTCAACATGGGGACAATCCTTAAAAGTTGAGACATTCCTCGCCATGCGCTTGGCATTACTCAAATGAGGGAATGTTGCTCGTCCTGTGCGTTGTATTCCTTAAGTGTTGGAATGGCCCTTGTCCATAAAGGAATGCTCCACTGCAGAGGAGTGTCACCTTACCTCTTTCCGAGGAGTGTCACATTACCTGTTGCTGAGGAGTTACACCTTGCCTGTTACTGAGGAGTTACACCAAACCATAGACTGAAAGGAGTAATGATATGTCAGATCTGAAGTATGAAATCAAAAAATCTATCGGGGTAATCGGAGAAGGCACCAAAGGATGGAAAAAAGAAGTCAACCTTGTCAGTTGGAACGAACGCAAGCCCAAACTGGATATAAGGGACTGGGACGAAAACCATGAGAAGATGGGAAGGGGGATAACGCTGAGCAGAAGTGAAGTGGAGGAACTAAAAAAGCTGTTGGTAGCGTTCGATCCCGAGGAGATGGAGGCCTGATGGCCCCCGTCTCTTTACCTGCATTTTTGTCAGGCGGTGTGCTCAAATTTTCAACTAAAGCGATTATTTCCCGTCAATTTTATTGAATAATTGCAATATTCGTCGACATAAAATCACTCATTCATTATTATGGTTAATGAAAAATTTCATTGCTGATTACTTTACTTGCATTTTTGCACATTCAGCGGAATTTCCCCCATTAAGCGGAGCTACTCCATTCAGCGGAATTTTCCTCATTCAGCGGAACTCCCCTGAAATGTTCACTATGCTTTCGGGAGTTATCCCACAGCACCAGATCCCGGCAGGATCGCACTGCTTTCGGCAACTATCGCTCAGCACCAGATCCCGACAGGATAGCGTTGCCCTTCAGAAACTGTCCCCCTATTTTCAATGGCTGTCAGCAATGCTATAATTTAATAGAAAGCAGAGGTGAATCTGATGGACAATCTCCTGCCGAAGGCGTGGGAAGGGCTGCTGAATTCTTCGAATTTCCTGCCTGTGATAATCCGGACTCTCGAAAGGATCCAGGATGCCACCTGGTCCATGGAGCCCAACAGGCACGAAAATTATGAAATGGTGTACATGAAAAAGGGCTTTGCGGTATTTGAGGTATCAGGCCACAAGGTGGAGATGGGCCCCAATGACATCATAATAATCAAGCCCATGCAGTACCACAAGTTCATAGTCAAGTCGGAAAGCGGATGCGAGTTCATCGTCCTCTACTTTACGTTCGAAAACAGGATAGATGGCGAATATGCACAAATCCCGCTGGAGGATTTCCTCAATTTCGTCAGCAGCAAGGGAGAGAGTCCGTATATCAAGCTGAAGGTCAGTCCCAAAAATGAGATAGTCGTTCTGCTGAACAGGATAATGAAAGAGAGGGAGAGCTTAGAGCCCGGCAGCGAATTCCTCAATTATCTTCTTATAATGGAACTGTTTGTGCTGCTTTCGCGTGCCCTGAAGATGGAGTGGGAAAACAGCATAAAACTGAAAAGCCCGAAACTCAAGGAGCTTATCGGCATAGCCATAAATTACATCCACAACAACTTCGAACGTGATATCTCGCTGGGAGATATAGCAAAATATGTCTTCCTCAGCCCAAGCTATTTTACAAGGGCATTCAAGGAGGAAACGGGCGTGAGCCCTATCAGCTATCTGCTCAGGGTCCGCATTGACAGGGCTAAAGAGCTGCTTGTGGACACAAGTCTCAGGATCAGCGACATTGCACTTAGTGTAGGTTTTTCAAATCAACAGCGCTTCAACGAAATGTTCAAGAAATATGCCGGCCAGACGCCATTGCAGTACAGGAAGAAAAACGCCAGGTAGTATTTTCAAACGACAAAAAACATTCATATTGGCCCGCTATTTCAGTAAGTATCAGGAAGAATAGAATCGTACCAGGCATTATTATATATACTAAACAGTTGGATATTGTTATCGGCAGTTCAGGAAGCACCAGGCCACATAGAGGTCTGCAGAGAACGGACGCTGTCCATGACAGGCAAATATGCCTATGCGGTATGGCTGCTGTTTCCGGGCAGGATAACCGCCAAACGGCAGGACGGCACAGCAAGTATCCAACTCAATGCGATACCACATTACGTAATGTTGCGATGCTATACCGCAAAGACGCTGTATTGCAGGCAAATGGGAGGGATGATTCATGACCGGTACAGATACAAAGGCAAGAGGCATGACGATGACACAGAAAATACTGGCGGACCATGCCGGACTGGAAAGAGTGGAAGCGGGACAGCTGATCAAAGCCAGGCTCGATATGGTTCTTGGAAACGATATCACAACTCCTGTAGCGGTGAAGGAGTTCAGAAAGATCGGCAGGGACCGGGTGTTTGACAAAAACAAGATAGCGATCGTGCCTGACCACTTTACGCCGAACAAGGATATAAAGTCGGCGGAACAGGTCAGGTTCATAAAGGAATTTGCCCGTGAAATGGGTATAGTGAACTTTTTCGAGATCGGGCGCATGGGCGTGGAACACGCGCTGCTGCCTGAAAAGGGCCTGGTGGTGCCCGGGGACGTTGTGATCGGTGCCGACTCGCACACGTGCACATACGGCGCTCTTGGGGCATTTTCGACAGGCATCGGAAGCACGGACATGGCAGCCGGCATGGCGACAGGAGAGGCGTGGTTCAAGGTGCCGGAAGCCATACGCTTCGTGCTGACAGGAAAACCGGGCAAATGGGTCAGCGGCAAGGACATAATACTGCATATCATCGGCATGATCGGCGTTGACGGCGCTCTGTACAAATCGATGGAGTTCACGGGAGACGGGCTCGAACATCTTTCGATGGACGACAGGTTCTCAATGGCGAACATGGCCATAGAAGCCGGGGCTAAAAACGGCATCTTCGATGTAGACGAAAAGACTCTTGAGTATGTGAGGGAACATTCCACGAAGCCGTATAAGGTATATAAAGCCGATGAGGATGCGGTTTACTGCCGCGAGTACGTCATCGACCTGAATACGGTCAAGCCTACGGTAGCGTTCCCGCATCTGCCGAGCAATGCGAGGACGATCGACCAAGTGGGAGAAATCAAAATAGACCAGGTAGTAATAGGTTCATGCACCAACGGAAGGATAGAGGATATGAGGTCGGCAGCACAAGTGCTAAAAGGTCGTGCAGTGCATCCTGACGTGCGATGCATCATAATCCCTGCAACTCAGAAGATATGGAAGCAGGCGATGGACGAAGGCCTCTTCGACATATTCATCGAGGCCGGCGCCGCTGTCAGCACCCCGACCTGCGGACCCTGCTTGGGCGGGCATATGGGGATACTTGCCAAAGGCGAAAGGGCAGTTGCCACCACCAACAGGAATTTTGTCGGAAGGATGGGCCATCCGGAGAGCGAAGTCTACCTGGCAAGCCCCGCCATTGCGGCTGCATCGGCAGTTGCCGGCAGGATCGCTTCGCCGGATGAGCTGTGAGGACCGACAGATGGATTCAATGAGTTCTCAGATGGATCGGATATGCTCGGGCAAATCGAAAGAGCGGATCGGCAAACAAAGTATATAGAGTGTGTTCTGATGGAGAGTAAGGAAACATCGACAGGGAAAAGCGCGGCAAGAAGAACTGGCAAGAAGAACTGGCAAGAAGAACTCAGAACGCAGGGTTCTGATGGACCGTAAGGACACATCGAGGACGGGAGGTATTAAGATGAAGGTACAGGGCAATGTGATCAAATATGGAGATAATGTGGACACTGATGTCATAATCCCCGCAAGGTATCTGAATACAAGCGATCCGAAGGAACTGGCCGCGCACTGCATGGAGGATCTTGATCCGGGGTTCGCCGGCAGGGTGAAGGCTGGCGATATTATAGCGGCAGGTACTAACTTCGGGTGCGGTTCCTCAAGGGAACATGCTCCGATAGCGATCAAGGCATCAGGCATATCCTGTGTCATAGCTAAGACATTCGCAAGGATATTCTACCGCAATGCCATCAATATCGGGCTGCCAATAGTTGAGTGCCCCGAAGCGGCAGAAGATATCAGTGACGGTGATGTGGTCGAAGTGGACTTCGATACCGGCGCCATCACCAACAAGACAAAGGGCAGATCCTACAAGGCTGTGCCGTTCCCTGAATTCATGCAGGAGATCATCAAGGCCGAAGGGCTTGTCGGCTATATCAGGAACCAGGGCTGATATGTTCGATATGCCATGGGTATTTCTGGCAGATACCGGGGCGAAATTCGAGCGGATACCCGGTGCAAGATCCGGGCAGATACCGAGGCAAAATTTGAGCGGATACCCGGGGCAAGACCCGGGCAGATATAAGAATGGAGGAAGTATCTTTGGATTACAAAATCGCAGTCATTAAAGGCGACGGGATAGGTCCTGAGATCGTTGACCAGGCCATCACCGTCCTTGAAGCAGTCAGTGAGAAATGCGGCATCAGTTTCGTATTCAGCGAGGTGCTGATGGGAGGCTGTGCCATAGATAAATATGGGCTGCCGCTGCCGGAGTCCACGCTGAAGACCTGCAAAGAAAGCGATTCGGTATTGCTTGGCGCCGTCGGAGGACCGAAATGGGAAGGGCTTCCTGGGGACAGTACGCCTGAGGCAGGTCTGCTGGGCATAAGGGCAGGGCTCGGGCTGTATGCGAATCTCAGGCCTGCAGTCATATATGAGGCGCTGAGGGAAGCATCCCCGCTGAAGCCCGGGATAGTCGACGGGAAAATCGATATACTCGTCGTCCGCGAACTGACAGGCGGTATCTATTTCGGCGAAAGGGGAAGATCGGAAAAAGGCACGCCGAATGAATGGGCGTATGATACCGAAAAGTATTCCGTGCCAGAAATAGAGCGGATAGCCAGGATAGCGTTCGAGGCAGCCTCTAAACGCCGCGGCATCGTTACATCCGTCGACAAGGCCAATGTGCTGGAAAGCTCCAGGCTGTGGCGCGAAGTCGTGACAAAGGTATCGAAGGATTACCCGGGCATCGCGCTGAACCATATGTATGTGGACAATGCCGCAATGCAGCTCATCAGGAACCCCGGCCAGTTTGACGTGATCGTGACGACCAATATGTTCGGCGATATCCTGTCCGATGAAGCTTCCATGATAACGGGCTCCATAGGTATGTTGCCTTCCGCCAGCCTGGGAAGCGGAAAACCGGGGCTATATGAGCCGATACACGGTTCCGCGCCGGACATTGCCGGACAGGATAAAGCGAACCCTATCGCGACTGTCCTTTCGGCCGCGATGATGCTGCGATACTCACTGGGTGAGAATTTCGCAGCCGACCTCATCGAAAATGCCGTGGTCAGGGTACTCGACAAGGGATACAGGACATCCGACATAGCGTACTACGGCGGCACTGTGGTCGGAACCAGGGAAATGGGAAGGCTGATAGCCGAAGAAGTAAGGCGGGCTGAATTCTGAAACAGACCAGGCAGGCTGAACTCTGAAACAGACCAGGCCTGGTGAACTCTAAAGCAGACCAGGCAGGCTGAACTCTGAAACAGGCAGACCTGATGTTTATAATTATACCGGGCAAAGTATAAAAGCAATGTGTTTTATACACATTGCTTTTATCATGTATTGTTATATGTTATCGCAAAATATCGTTTATTTTTGTATTTTGTTGTATGAGCACAGAAAAGCAAAAGAATATTGCTACATATCACAAAAAATATGAACATAAAATTCAAACAAATAACAAAAAATAATGCATAAATATAACATTACACATCCGGATTTTGGTCCGAAGCATCGTTCGCCGGCATGTGCACCGCATGGGCGATTCGGCTGGAAAGCTTGATATTGCTGCATTTGACATGATTATTTGATTCAACTGCACTCAATATTAGGCAATATAGTAAAAAATTTAAGAAAAAAATATATGCTTTTTCGAATTGCATTATTCTTTTCTATCATGTATTATGTTTACAGACTTATTGTAGGGGTCATCTGCTCGGTACAGAATAGATAACCCCGTTTTGTTGAACAGAAGGGGTGTCCTGATGGCTAAATATATCATTAAAAGAGTCTTGCTTGCGGTAGTCACGCTGTGGCTCATCGCGACCATTACATTCATATTGATGAACATGGTTCCCGGCGGGCCTTTCCTTGCTGAAAAAGCCCCGTCCGAAGCGACATTGAAAGCTTTGAATGAAAAGTACGGGCTGGACAAGCCGTTGATAGTCCAATACGGCAACTATATGTCCAGGCTTCTGAGAGGCGACATGGGTCCGTCGATCAAGCAGAGAGGGCGTACCGTGAATCAGATCATATCCAACGGATTCAAGGTGTCCGCGCGGGTCGGCGGGATATCCGTCCTTGTTGCTGTTCTTATAGGTATTACGCTTGGAAGCATAGCGGCAATGAACAGGAGCAAGTGGATCGACAACGTTATAATCGTGGTGTCGACATGCGGTATTGCAGTACCGAGCTTTGTGGTATCAACGGTCCTGATGATAGTATTCAGTGTAAAGCTGAAACTGTTGCCGACATACGGGCTTTCTTCGCCGTTGCATTACATCATGCCGGTAATGGCCCTGTCATTCTACCCGACAGCTTATATTACCAGGCTGATGCGTTCGAGCATGCTGGAGGTATTGGGGCAGGATTATATGAGGACGGCCAGGGCAAAAGGCCTGTCACAGTTCAAGATGCTGTTCAAGCACGCGCTGCGGAACGCGATCCTGCCGGTAGTCACATACCTCGGACCGCTGCTTGCGTATACGCTGACAGGGAGTTTTGTCGTAGAGAAGATATTTACCATACCCGGACTTGGCAATGATTTCATAAGCTCGATAACAAACCGGGATTATACGCTGATCATGGGAACTACCATTTTTCTTGCGGCGCTGATAGTCACCATGAACCTGATGGTCGACATCGCGTACAAGCTGATCGACCCGCGTATCAAGCTCAAGTAGCCGCGGCGGGATATGATCCGACCCTATGGATCCATAAGCCGGATCAGCGTAACGGGAACAAAATTAGAACGGGGAGCGATTTAAAAAAATGACAAAGGAGAAAAATCCACTTAGTTTGCAGCTGGATGTTTCGGATTTCCTGCCGGCTGACAGCGAGGAGAAGCAAAGCCTCGTTGTCATGCGCAAAAGCGTCAGCTTCTGGCGCGACGGCATGCGCCGGTTCAAAAGGAATAAAATAGCCATGGTAAGCTTTGCTGTGATAATAATTATCATGATATTCGCATTTATAGGGCCTGTCATCTACCCTTATTCATATGAACAGCAGATAAGGGGGAGCGAAAACCTGGCTCCGATGGAGTATTCGGAGCAGGAACTTGAACTGATGGCGCAGGGGCAAAGTGTGTTCCCGCATTTTCTCGGGACCGACTCGCTGGGGCGGGATATCATGATCCGCCTCATGATGGGCAGCCGCGTGTCGCTGCTGGTGGGTATAGTAGCCAGCGCGCTCGTGCTTCTGATAGGCTCGCTCTACGGCGCCATCGCAGGGTACTTCGGCGGCAAGGTGGACCTGGTAATGATGCGTATCGTCGATATCATATACACCGTGCCTGACATACTTATCATCATACTGCTGATGGTCACGCTGAAATATCCCCTGGAGAACCTGGCAAACAACGTACCCGGTTTCAGTTGGATAAATACAATAGGTGTCGGACTGATATGTATCTTTATCGTGTTTGCGCTATTGTACTGGGTCGGCATGGCCAGGATAGTCCGAAGCCAGATACTGACGCTGAAGGAGCAGGAGTTCGTAACAGCGGCAAAAGCGCTGGGAGCAAGCCATGGCAGGATAATAAGGAAGCACCTGCTGACAAACTGTATGGGAGCGCTGATCGTGACTACGACCCTGCAGATCCCTTCGTCCATTTTTACGGAAAGCTTCCTCAGTTTCATAGGCATAGGCGTGGCAGCCCCGATGCCGTCCCTGGGCTCGATGGCTTCGCAGGCCATCAGCGGGATAACTTCATATCCCCACAGGCTTCTGGCGCCCGCGATCATGATCAGCCTGATCATCCTTTCGTTCAACCTGATCGGGGACGGCCTGAGAGATGCGTTTGACCCGAAGCTGAAAGACTGATTTTAAATTGCAGTACAGCAGTACTGATAGATTGAGGTGAAAATAATGGGAAATACACTGGTTGACATAAAGAATCTGCGAGTTTCCTTCTTTACACCGGCAGGTGAGGTGAAGGCGCTGAATGATGTTTCGATAAAAATGGAGGAAGGAGAAGTGCTCGGGATCGTCGGGGAAAGCGGCAGCGGAAAGAGCGTCACCGCGTACTCGCTGATGGGGCTGATCCCGTATCCCGGACGCATTGTCGGAGGAACCATCGATTTCAACGGGCACAGGATCAATGACATGTCCGAAGCTGAGATGCGCGCAATCAGGGGCAATGAGGTGAGCATCATATTCCAGGACCCGATGACCAGCCTGAACCCTGTATACACCATAGGCAACCAGATAATGGAAGTGATCCTGCTGCATACCGACAAGAACAAAGAGCAGGCATACGAACGCGCTGTCGAACTGCTGACCCTGGTCGGCATCAATGAACCCGCAAAAAGGATGAAGCAGTATCCACATGAATTGTCGGGAGGTATGCGCCAGAGGGTCATGATAGCCATAGCGCTGGCATGCGAACCCAAGCTGCTGATCGCCGACGAGCCGACGACAGCCCTGGATGTGACCATACAGGCGCAGATACTGGAGCTCATGATGGAACTGAAGCAGAAGATAGGCATGTCCATCATCATGATAACCCATGACCTTGGCATCGTAGCCAACATGTGCCAGAAAATAGCGGTCATGTATGGCGGAAAAGTGGTTGAGTGCGGCACGGCCGATGAAATATTCTACAACCCAAGGCACGAGTATACAAAGGGGCTGCTCAGGAGCATACCCAGGCTGACAGACAAGGAACACAGGAAACTTATCCCCATCGAAGGCACGCCGGTGGACATGCTCAATCCGCCTGCCGGATGTCCCTTCGCGCCCCGCTGCAACAGCTGCATGAAGATATGTCTCGGCAGGATGCCGGAATACACGGACCTGTCCGAAACGCATTACAGTGCGTGCTGGCTTTTGCAGAAGGAAGAATTTGAAAGGAGGGGGCAGGGAGCATGAGCAGACTTATCGAAGTGAAGAATCTTAAGCAGTATTTCCGTGTCGGAGGAAGCATCTTTCACCCCATATATGTCAAGGCTGTAGATGATGTAAGTTTTCATATAGACAAGGGCGAGACCCTGGGCCTGGTCG
>JAAZKL010000233.1 GCA_012799845.1 Clostridiaceae bacterium | reverse complement strand
GAAGGAAGACGGTTCCAGTCGGCGGCCATAAACATTCCGAACGGTACATTGACCCTTGAAATCAGCTCTAATAACTGGACTTCGGGATACGAAAGGTCTGTCTACTATTGCAAGGAGTTGCCCTCATACAAGGCTAACAGGTTCGTTCTCGACGACCTGCCCCAGGGCCCTGACCCATTGGTTTGGAAATTTACATGGGAACCGGACAATGCTCCCAGGGAATTCAGCATCAAGCTGGAGGAACTTTATGAGATCCCGCAGGTAAAATACGGAGATGAGCCGGGAGCGCTGAAGGTGTGCGGGTATTATGCCGGTGGCGCATATGTGGAACCGCAGAATAATGTGAGTTACGAGTCGGAAACAGAAGATCTCAACCTTTTTGGAGATACCACGCCTGAAGGAGATCAGGTGTTCCTGCTGCCCCCGGGATACTGGAACGTACTGCTGCCATCAGGCAGTGCAGGGGTCGAAGAAACAAGAATAAGGCTCGTTCCGGTAAGTTCAGGTGAAATGACCATAGTGAACGTGCCGGAAGCTGTCAACAGCGCCTACTCCGTATTGAGTCTCGAATACGGCGATCCTGACAGTTTCACCGGCGCCATTGAAATAAACGAAGCAAAAGACGAAGGAGACACGGCGAAGGTCTCATTTGTCGTGAATGATCCAAAAGACCGCGATGTATTCCCCGACAAAGAGAATATGATCATCACGGAGAGCGGCAAAAAAGTCGAAATACTCGATATAACCCGAAAGGTGCTTCCTCCCAGCGTGGTGCTCGTACTGGACTCATCCGGTTCCATGGGGAACCTGATGGGCGCCACCCTGGAATCGGCCAAAAATTTCATCAGGGGGCTGCCGGACGGTACATACATAAGGGTCATAGATTTTGACACAGATGTAAAGGTCCTTAAAGGTGAAACGAAAGACGATGTCATCAAGAGCCTCGGCTCCGTGAAAGCTTCGGGCTCGACAAAGCTTTTTGACGCTACGATCGAGGGCATCAACCTGCTTGAGGGCAAAAACCGGCCCGCAGTTGTCCTGTTTGCCGACGGGGCGGATTCGAGCATCGACGGCCAGGGCGAGGGAAGCTACGCTACGAAGGAAGATGTCATCAATGTAATAAAGGACTGCAACATACCGCTGTACACCATCGGCTTCAGAGAAGGGGCAGACAAACAGGTCATGAAAGAGTTTGCTGCCGCATCGAAAGGCCAGTACTATGACGCCAGGGACAACAAGGCGCTGGACAGCGTATTCGAAGCCATAGGCAGCAAATTCGGGAATTCATTCGAAGTAACATACAAACGCCCCACCGAAGCAGCATTGTCCGATACGCCTGTAGTCACCTTTATTTTAGACGCTTCCGCATCCATGGATATGTCTCCTGAAGAAGAAGAGGGATGCGATTACCGCATGGACAAAACCAAGGCCCTGTTCCATGACTTCGTGCAGGACCTGCCCGACGAATGTCTGATGCAGATGATAAGCTTCCAGACCACACCGGTGGGAGGCACCATGATCAGACAGGAACAGGTGGTCACCGGCAGTAAATACTCCATAATGCACGCGATAGGCAGCGTGGAATCTTACGGCGGCACACCGATAATAGAAGCGGTCTCAGTCGGCTTTGAAAATCTTAAACCCATCCCGTCAAACAAAAAGGCTATCATCTTTGTCACCGACGCAGGCCTCGAAGTCGATGAATATGAGAAGGAGAAATTTGAAACGCTTCTCGGCCAGATCAGGGATAACGGCATAAATGTCCTGTGGGCGGGCATCGGGGTGACCGACAAGGAAGATTTGTTCCGCAATGTCGCCGAACTGTCCGGCGGGCGCTACATCGTCAAAGAGAATGCCAGCGATCTGAAAGCCGCTTTGGATGAAACACTGCAGCTCATACGCAAAGAAAACGATTCCGCAGTGATCCCGCTTTCCATAACGATCAATGAAAAAACAGCATCCGGCGATGTGTTCAACTATTCAGCTACGACCGATGTTCGGTTCACTAAGCCAAAAAGGTCAGGGCCGCCTGCAGTTATCGCCCCTGTGAGCTATACCGCCGGCGTGCGCCTGAACACTTATGACAACAGGCTTTCAACACTGGTGACCGGCACAAGCCTCCCGGGCAGCGAAACGGTATTGAGCAACAGGATGGCAATAGACGCCAAATCCGCCAACAAAGCGGTCGAGGTAACCGTAAAGGAAGCCTTCTTCCTTGAAAAACTGATGGGTCTCGACCCCATGGACAGGCAATTCCTTGCTCTTGAACTGGAATTGAAAAATGTCACGTCCAACAAGATACAGTATTCGATACCAAGCTTTAAGAACCACTTTTATATAAACATCAACAACGAGGGCTGCTATCCGGCTTCAGACGCCACGTGGCTGACAGAGAAGCCCATATCCGCCCCCGGAGAATATGCGGTAGATGTATACCCCGACAAGACGCTGTCGGGCATGATAGTGTTCGTGGTGCCCAAAGTACCGGTGACCCAGTTCTCTCTGCACTTTTATGACACCGTATACGGCCACGTCCACATCCCGCTGTCAGGCAGGATGATCCCTCAGCTTGTCGAACTGGACAGCCTGCCCACGCAAGCCCCGGCAAAGATATCGGATGCATTCTCGATGACCGTGAAAGCCGTTGACACCATGGACCTGGTGCAAAACTACCAGGCGATGGAAAATACGACATTCCGCGTGATCGAAGCGGACTTTGAATCAAAAGTCCTGGCCCTGCTCGATATCAACCCGGCCGAAAGGCTGTGGATGAAGATCGATACAGGAGCCGGCCCGTTGATGACAAAAATGAGCGATGTAACGGCACTGCTGCCGTTTGGCTTCATATCGCCCGTTATGCTGGCGCCGTCATCGGTCAGCAAGGTCAGGATGGCATATCCGATCGCCAATTCGCTGCTCAGTGCAAAAGCCGAGATATGGGGCGATCTTGATACCGGCGGCCTCCGGATACCGATAAAAGACGGCAGTCCGTACGGCAGTGCTGTGAATAAACCGACAGTCAAGGCATATGGCATGGAACTGCGGGTAAATCAACTGGCTATATATGATGAAAATACTGCCGTAGCAGACGTT
>JAAZKL010000232.1 GCA_012799845.1 Clostridiaceae bacterium | reverse complement strand
TCTGGCATTGTCAGCCAGCTTTATGCAGACGGTATCATCGAAGCCACCTCCTATGGACAGAAAACCGTATTCGATGCAGCGGTCATGTTTGCCAGGGCTGAGGGGATAATCCCTGCTCCTGAATCTTCACATGCCATACGCGCAGCCATAGACGAGGCTGTCAAAGCAAAAGAAGCAGGCGAGCAGAAGGTCATCCTGTTCAATCTGAGCGGCAACGGGTATTTCGACATGACATCATACGATTACTACTTCAGCGGCAACATGAAAGACGTTGAATATTCAAAGGAAAACGTCGAAAAGAGTATAGCCCAGTTGCCGACAATAGAATAACCACAAATTAAACCCAAAGCTGCCGTCAGCAAAACTGACCGGCAGCTTTTTTGCTGCCGGGGCAGGGGACAGTTCTCAACTTTTCACAGAGGGGGACGGTTCTCAACTTTCAATGATGGGGACAGTTCTCAACTTTTCACAGAGGGGGACGGTTCTCAACTTTCAATGATGGGGACAGTTCTCAACTTTCCACAGAGGGGGACGGTTCTCAACTTTTCACAGAGGGGGACAGTTCTCAACTTTTCACGGAAGGGGACGGTTCTCAACTTTCAATGCTGGAGGACATATCTTCTTTTTTAGCTCGGGAACATATCTTCTTTCTAATATGGTGGAGATTATGAAAGGCATCTCCTGAACAAACATCTCCTGAACAAACAGGACTAACTAAAATTTGCAGTAAAATATTAACCCCTCACTCAATAAGGTTTCTATCAGCAGATTGTGAAGAACTGTCCCCAACCTGGTTTCTGAAGAACTGTCCCCCAGAGTCAACTTCTGCAGAACTGTCCCCCTGCCAACTTTTGCAGAACTGTCCCCCAGCCAACTTTCGCAGAACTGTCCCCGGTCCTCATGGTAGTCCCCGTGGTATTTTAGGTGCGAAGCGCTAATATAATTAGAATGTGGCAAATGCCGGAGGCAGACCAGGGTTGGGTCGGTGGATACCAGTTCCGATGCTTTTTGCGGGAGAAGGAGGCAGGCGTGATGTTCGAAGGCGACATTTCCGTGATTATAGAAAAAGACAGGCAGGAGAGAGTCAGGGAGAGATTTGAGGGGACGTTTCTCGATTATTTGGAGGTTGTCAGGGAAAATCCTGAAGTTGCCATGCTTGCACATCAAAGGATCTACAACCTGATCCAAAAAGCAGGTGTAGAAGTGGTTAAAACAGATGAGCACCCGAGGCTGAGAAGGATTTACGGCAATGATGTGATAAGGAAATACAAGTTTTTCGGGAACTTTTACGGTATCGACAAAACCATCATGAAGATAGTGAGGTATTTCCATTCCGCGGCTATGGCTGGTGAAGAGTCGAGGCAGGTCCTGTATCTTGTCGGACCGGTGGGATCGGGAAAGTCCTCGATTATGGAAGAGATTAAGAGGGCGCTGGAGGCCAGTCAGGAGATATATGTGCTTAAGGGATGCCCTATGCAGGAGGAGCCGCTGCACCTGGTGCCATATCATCTGAGAAGCAGATTTGAGGAGATCCTGAATGTGAAAATAGAAGGGGATCTCTGCCCGGTTTGTCGGTACCGGCTGAAAAATGAGTACGACGGGAGGTATGAGGGTTTTCCCGTGATAAAAACCGGGTTTTCGATCAGTGCGAGAAAGGGCATCGGAGTGGTGCCGCCGGTAGACCCGAACAACCAGGATACGAGCGTGCTGATCGGAAGTGTCGACATTTCCAAAATTGACCTCTATCCGGAGGATGATCCCCGGGTCCTGTCCCTGAACGGGGCGTTCAATGTCGGCAACAGGGGCGTTGTCGAATTTATAGAGGTTTTCAAGAATGAAACGGAGTACCTGCACGCAATGATCACCGCAACGCAGGAGAAGTACATACCTTCGCCAGGGAAAGGCCCGATGATCTACTTCGATGGTGTGATACTCGCCCACTCGAACGAGGCCGAATGGAACAAGTTCAAATCCGATCACACAAATGAGGCGATCCTCGACAGGATAGTGAAGATAGAAATTCCATACTGCCTCGAACTGAATGAAGAGATCAAAATATACGAGAAAATTCTGAAAAAGAGCATGTTCAAGGCGCATATAGCGCCTCATACCATCGAGGTCGCGTCAATGTTTGCCATAATGACGAGGCTTGCCCCGTCTTCAAAGGTCGATCTCATGACAAAGCTCAAAATGTACAACGGCGAGGAAATCGTCGAGAAAGGCATGACACGCAAGATAGACATAATGGAACTGAAGGAAGAGGCATCCCGTGAAGGAATGACCGGCATTTCCACCAGGTTTATCATGAAAGCGCTGGATATGGCTTTGTCAGAATCCGAGTTTGACTGCATCAATCCCATATCGGTCATGGAAACGTTGATCAAATCGGTAAAGGAACTGTCGATCAGTGATGAGGAAAAAAACAAGTACGTGAGATTTATTCAGGATCCGATTAAGAAAGAGTTAAACAAGATCCTTGAAAAGGAGATAACAAAGGCATTTATCTATGGATACAGGGAACAGGCGGAAAGCCTGTTCAACAATTACCTGGATCATGCAGAAGCTTATGTAAACAAGACCAGGATAAGGGATCCGAATACCGGTGAAGAACTTGAACCCGACGAGAAGTTCATGCGATCCATAGAGGAACAGATAGGCATTACTGAAGCGTCTGCAAAGGGATTCCGCGCAGATGTGACCGCATACATGTTTTTTGTGATGCGGAATGGAGGGAAGCTGAATTACTGCAGTTATGAACCGCTCAGGGAGGCAATTGAGAAGAAGCTCACAACATCGGTCAAGGAGCTCAGCAGGATCATAACGAAAGCCAAGGTAAGGGATGAGGAACAGAGCAGGAAGTATAACACGATGGTCACAGAAATGAAGCGAAACGGATACTGCGACCATTGCTGCAATGTTGTGCTCAAATATAGCGCAAACAACCTCTGGAAGGACTGAAATCAGGAAAACTCCAAATCAGACTGGTACTATGAAGGCTACGATCATTTTATCATATGAGGATGAAAGTATGGCGATTTTCAGGGAGTATGACCCTTGCGGAAGAGAACGCTCTTCTGAAGACAGGCGCAGGCATAAGGAACTGGTGGAAGAATCGATAAAGAGAAATTTAGGCAACATAATATCGGAAGAAAGCATTATCGGCCAAAGCGGTAATAAGAAAATCAAGGTGCCGGTGAAAGGCATAAAAGAATACAGTTTTGTATACGGCGGCAACAGGAAGGGCGCGGCGACCGGTGATGGAGATGAGAAACGCGGCGATGTTATCGGGGATGATTCTGACGGGAGCATCTACGGACACGGAGGCGCGGGCAACATCGAAGGAGAGGATATATACGAAACCGAGATCACCATAGAAGAGCTTGTGGGCTATTTGTTCGACGACCTGAACCTGCCGGACCTGGACCGGAAGAAGCTCTCCCGGTTCGAGTCCGTCAAAGGGTACAGGAAACTGGGGTATCAAAAAAAAGGCATTCCGCCGAGGCTGGCGAAAAGGAGGTCGGTTGTCGAGAAGATCAAAAGAAAACAGTCTTATAAGAGAAGCCTGTCGGAAATCAGGAGGGAAATTGGCGTAGAAGCCGTAACAAACATATCAGATAAGGACGACACGGTCGGCAGGTTTGCATTTGCCGAGGAGGACCTCCGCTACAGAAGGCTTCGCGAAATAAGGAAAAAGGACTTTAACGCGGTCGTGATATGTATCATGGATGTCTCGGGATCCATGGACCAGACCAAAAAATACATGGCGCGCAGCTTCTATTTCCTGCTGTACCAGTTTCTCAGGCACAAGTATTCGAATGTCGAGGTGGTATTTATCGCACACACCACCACAGCGAAGGTGGTCAGCGAACTCGAATTTTTCCACAGGGGCGAGTCTGGCGGCACCTATATCAGCAGCGGCTACGAGAAAGCACTTGAAGTGATAGAGCAGCACTACAACCCGGCCAACTGGAACATATACGCTTTCCACTGCAGTGACGGGGACAACTGGATAGAAGATAATGAAAGGGCCGTCGAGTATGCCCAAAAGCTGTGTGAGAAATGCAACCTGTTCGGATATGGCGAGATCGTACCGGGGTATTATTTTGCCGGTAGTACGGTGAAGTCGGAATTTATAAGCAATATCAAGGCAGACAACTTTGTAATAGTAACGATGTCAAGAAAGGATGACATTATTACAGGACTAAAAAGGCTGCTGGCAAAAGACGGTGATAAGGAATGATTTGAAGCATATATGCATAAGCTGACAACGCTGAGGATGCCTGGCAGATCAACAATGTACGGGATTATACTGACCGGCGCTGAATAAGCCCAAGGGCATTATCGACAAGTTATTCTCTTCGGGTCAGCACTGCTTAGGTTTGCGCTGACAAGTAGTGAACAGGCTAAATTGATCCAACACTTACATTGATATAGCTGAAATTGATAAATAACCGGCAGAGGGCATGGTATGGCGGATTACAGTATAAATGAACTGGAGATGTGGAGCAGGCGGATAGAGGAAATTGCGGAAGAAGCAGGGCTCGATTGCTATGAGCAGGAGTTTGAGCTTGTCAGTTACGAGGAAATGACATCTTATGAGGCCTATTCCGGCATGCCTTCCCACTATCCGCACTGGAGCTACGGCAAAGCCTATGAGCGCATAAGGACGCTTAATAAATACAACCTGTCGGGATTGCCATACGAAATTGTGATAAATTCAAATCCCTGCATCGCGTATCTCATGAAGGACAATTCCCTGCTGTTGCAGATCCTGACCATGGCCCATGTTTACGCCCACAATGATTTTTTTAAAAGCAACAGGCTATTCAAAGCGGGAACGAGGGCCGGGCACACGGTCGAGATGTTCAAAAACCATGCCGAAAGGGTGCGGGAGTATGTAAAAGATCCGAGCATCGGGCACAGAAAGGTCGAGAGAGTCCTGGACGACGCACATGCTCTTCGCTTTCAGTGTGAAAGGACCATAGGAGCGAAAAAGCTTACGCCCGAGGAACTGAGGAGCAGGTTCCAAAACAGGAGTAAAGGGTCTGCCGGAGATTTTCCGTTACTGGAACCCAAACCCAAATACACTGATGAACCGGACCTGAGGAGGCTCCCATTGGAACCTGAAGAGGACCTGCTGTATTTCATCAGCACATATGGCAGGCTTGAATCGTGGCAAAAGGACATTCTGGATATCGTCAGGGAGGAGATGCGCTACTTCATCCCCCAGATAGAAACAAAGATTATGAACGAGGGATGGGCAAGCTTTTGGCATTACAGGATCCTCAACAACCTGGAGTTGCCGCAGAAGCTACATTTCGAGTTTCTCAGAAGGCACAACCAGATCATAAGGCCTTACGAGGGCAGAATAAATCCGTATTTTCTTGGTTTCAAAATTTTCATGGATCTTTATGAAAAGAATGACGGCAATTTGGAAAAGCTGTTCGAGGTCAGATCGATAGAGAGGGACGAGACATTTATAAGGAGGTATCTCACCAGGGAACTGTGCGTCGAACTCAAACTGTACGAATATGAAAAACACGGCAGCGAGTACGTGGTTTCGGAAGTAGCCGATGAAAGAGGATGGATGAAAATCAGGAATACGATCGCGTCTTCCGTTGGATTCGGGAATTTGCCGGTCGTCAGGATAGTTGACTGGAACCAGAAGGACAATACTCTTTTGCTGGAGCATATGTTCGACGGGAGAGAACTGGACCTGCAGTATGCCAATGAGACGCTGAAGCATTTCGTTGACCTCTGGGAAGGCAAGGTAATATTGAATACTGTGGTCGAAGGGAAAAAGAGGTCGATCATGTGTGATGAGCAGCAGAAAATTGTGATGATCAATACATGAAGACGGAAGAAATCCGGACCGGATGCAGTAAAAACAGGAGGAACATACAGATCAAATCAGAT
>JAAZKL010000231.1 GCA_012799845.1 Clostridiaceae bacterium | reverse complement strand
ATGCTCCTTTTGTTCCTTCACGGCATACTCCCTTCGTTCCTTCAAGGCGTACACCTTGTGATCCGCAGCAATACCAGCCGTTCCGGGCTCGACGCATTTCACCGGCCAGGGATTTATCATGCAGATCAGTCATTTACATCATATTATCACAAAACAGGTTCCATATACATAATATACAAGGTAACACCGTATGCAGGGGAATATCCGGATCTGTGACAACTCTCACATAAGGACAGCATCAGGGCAGGACCGACTGCGGCATTCAAACGGCTCTCCGGTCTGCACTGATACTAACCGACGTCTGCCGCGGCTGACGCCGGTTATTCAAATAAAAGGCCGGCGGCTTCATGCCCCGGTCTTTTTATTATATGCATTTTTTATTGAATTTTTGAAATAATAATTTAGAAAGCACTGCGGAATAATTATACTGAAGCGCCACCATATCTATCAGGGAGGAACCGCCATGACGACCATCACCTGCTCCTTGAACTGCAAACATCAGAAAGACGGCAGGTGCACGCTGGAAGACGCTGCCTCCGACACCCTGTCGGTGGACACGGACTGTGTGTTTTTTGAAGAAAAGTCCGATAAAACCAGCATTTCCGGCTCTGCACATCCGTCTGAATGATAATAATGTCTTCGGGAATAATACTGTAATAAAAAGCAAAGGAGATGTGTAAATGAACAGGACACCTATGGATCGGCTAGCACTCGTGCTTGTGATTATCGGCGCTTTAAACTGGCTTCTCGTAGGTATTGCGAAATATGATCCTGTAACCATGATTTTCGGAGGAAATTTGTTCAACGGGACTATCTCTGTTTTCAGCCGGATCATTTTCACTTTGGTCGGTATCGCAGGTCTGTATACGATTTCCCTGCTGTTCAGAGAAAGTCCTGCCACCGAAAGAGAATAGAAGCCAGACATTATTTACCGTCATAAATCCCCTTCGCACTACAAATCATAATATTGCGCTGTAAAACAAAAACGGCGGCGAAAATAAACGAGGAGGGAACTATATGGCAAACAACAGGAGCAAAACGGCTTTTGAGAACATGAAGTATGAAATAGCCAGCCAGGTTGGAGTAAACCTGAAACAGGGCTATAATGGCGACCTCGCTTCAAGAGACGCCGGAAAAATAGGCGGCAACATTGTCAAGAGAGTATTTGAAGCTTACACCGGTAATTCTTATCCGCTTGAGAAGAAGTAAGAACTGAAAGCAGGAACTGAAATAGCAAGATATAGTATCAAAACACAAGGGCTGTCGGTTTTCGGCAACCCTTGTGCTATTGTCAGGGCCGGATATTTTGGGCCCTATGGAGGTCAATCATATCCCGGCGGTGACACTATGTGGAATACGAATCCCGTGCCGGGAAATGATTCATAAAACAGAAAGCTGAGAAATAACCTGGAAGGAGGATAACTTAAGTGGGGAAGCTTTGCATGCGGAGATTGCTGCTGCTGATAATCGTATTCTTCATAATCCTTTTCTTTTTATACCTGCCTGAACTGTTCCCGTCCTGCGCATGCTGCGGCAAAAAGAAGCCAAAGCCTTTTTTCAGGATCCACAGGGCGGTGAGCCTCAGCCCGGGCTACAAGGGCTGCCGCTCGGTCTGTACCAGGTGCTGCAGGAAGCATGATCTGAATGACCTGAAGGACCTGGACAGACTCAGTCAAATAAGCAGAAAGGTCAAAATAAGGCGGCTTTCAGACGATTTTTAATATCGGCAGAGCAATTAGGTTTTTATACTCACCTGCCTCCGGTTCCATTCCCGTTATGAAAATATCATAACTCATAAAAACCCCCTGCTCCCCATTGACCGTTTACTGTTGATTACTCGTCTTCCTCATCCTGCTCCCAGTTGTGGTAGACGTTCTGCACATCGTCCATTTCTTCGAGGTTGTCGATGAGCTTCTGCATCTGCTCTATCTGCTTAGGATCCGTGAGCTTCGTCGTTGTGGTGGGGATCATCGAGACCTCGGCCTCCACAAACACATAGCCTTTTGATTCCAGGGCTTCTCTCACTGCCGTGAAGCCGGCAGGCTCTGTTATTATCTCGTAGTATTCATCTTCAGTGGTCATATCTTCGGCGCCTGCTTCGAGCGCTTCCATCATCAGGTCGTCCTCTGATACATTGTCTGCTTTTTCTATCACGATGACGCCCTTCTTATTGAACAAAAATGATACGCTGCCCGTCTGGCCCAGGTTGCCGCCGAATTTGTCAAAATAATGCCTTACATCGCCGGCCGTCCTGTTCCTGTTGTCGGTGGCGGCTTCGACTATGACTGCCACACCGCCCGGCCCATATCCTTCATACACGATCTCCTCGAAATTTGCCGCGCCGTCCTCACCGGCAGCCTTCTTTATGCTTCTCATTATGTTGTCATTGGGCATGTTGGCTGCTTTACACTTGGCGATTACATCCTTAAGCCTTGAATTTGAATCAGGGTTCGGACCCCCGTGCCTGACCGCGATAGCGATTTCCCTGCCCAGTTTCGTGAACAATTTTCCTCTCTGAGCATCCACCTTTCCTTTTCTCGCCTTGATATTAGCCCATTTCGAGTGCCCTGCCATTATCTTACCTCCAATACTCTAGTTGCAATTTCAGGAAATATGTTTACACATTTGTCATATTGGTATAATATACTGATGCACATATGTTAATTACAGGAATATTTAATTGTTACAGGAAAGAACATTCCGTAATATATAATATCACAAGGCGTTTCAAAGATAAAGGGTGAGCTTCGGATGGATCCTGCACACATCGCATTGACAGCCGCTGTTATGCTGGCAGCCGCGCTGACGGCTGTTTTGCTCTGCCTGATGAAAACACGCAAAAACGCAATGCTGCTGAAAAAGCAGCTCGATTCGGCCATCGAAGCCAACAACATAAGGACCAGCTTTTTCCCTAACATGGTGCATGAACTTAAAATGCCGCTGAGCATTATCCTCGGGGCGGCCCAGTTGATCGAGAATAAGCTGAAAATCGGATGCCAGGATGAAAAAATTACAGATGGCTCCTCTGTTTCCCAAAACGATTATATACAGAAAAAAATCGCCGCGATAAAATGCAACTGCTACCGGATGATGAGACTGACAGGCAATCTCCTCGACCTGGCAAGATCAGAAGCGGGCTATCTGAAACTGAATCCTGTAAACTGCGACCTGGACACCCTTCTCGAGGAAATCGTTCAGTCGGTCCTGCCTTACGCGGCGGAAAAGCAGCTTGACCTTCAGTTCAATAAGCCTCGTGACAGGCTGGTAGTTGCTTTGGATATCGAGAAAACAGAAAGGATAATACTGAATTTGCTTTCGAACGCTATCAAGTTCACAAACCCCGGAGGATCGATCATTGTGTCGGCATACACGGCCGACGGGCGTGTGTTCATCTCTGTAAAGGACACAGGCGTTGGCATACCAGCCGAAAAGCAAAATGACATACTCAGCCTTTACAGCCAGGCCGGGCTGCACTCCTGCGCGGAGAAAGAAGGTCACGGCATAGGCCTTTACCTGGTGAAAACCTTTGTCGAACTGCACAAGGGGAATATCAAACTGATCAGCGAGGTAGGCAGGGGAAGCGAGTTTATCATAGATCTGCCGGCCAGGACGGTCAGACCCTCCCGGGCGGTATTTAGTGCCGGTGATCAGGGTCTTACGGCCGCCCATGGCGAGGAGATTGCAAGTTGCGGCTTACCGGATCGCATCAGCCTCTGGCAAGAGTGAGACCTCCGGGAAAAATCACACTTCCTTCGTGACATATACTCTATTGCCTGCGCTGATACCTGCCCGTCCGTTCGATGCTTCCGTTATCAAAACTGAAAACTGGTCAAATTCATCTACCGGGACATATACATCTATGGTAACAGTATCTGTATATATGGTATCCTTGACGCTATAGCCCTCTGAAGCTATTGCAGCCTGCAGCCTGCCAAGCTGTGAATAGTCTGTTGTGACACGTGTCTCGACACACAGCAGCTTTCTGACTATCCCAGCAGCATCAATCCCAAGCGCGGCGCTTTTGCCATATGCCCTCACCAGGCCGGAAGCGCCAAGCAGAGTGCCGCCAAAGTACCTCGTTACGACAACGGCCACATCCTGCACGCCAGCTTTCTTAATTGCCTCAAGCACGGGCAGCCCTGCTGTCCCTGACGGTTCGCCGTCATCGCTGAACTTTTGCACGATATTGTCCGTACAGATATAGTATGCGTAAACATTGTGCGTCGCATCCCAATACCTGGTTTTCAGCCTGCTGACAAAGTCCTGCGCCTCCTGTTCCGAAGACACGGGTCTTACAGTGGCAATGAAGCGGGACTTCTTTTCTTCGGTTTCTGCGACTGCTTCCTTCGATACAGTCAGGTAATCCTTCCGCATATGTTTCTCCAGTCTCCCTAAAAATCGTCACAACTTTCGTAATACACATCACAAACTTCGCGAAATGCATCCGTATAATAAATGACAGCATTGCCTGCTGTCATCTATTTTATCATATGAACCATAATGCCGTAATACTGCTTCCTGCAAACACCGTCATTATGGTACTGTCCTGCGTTGAAACACCTGTTACGCTAAACCGCTACAGATGTGATATCCTTGTATTTCCTGTAGGACAAATTCAAAAGCGCCTTGTCCTGACTGTAAGTAACAAGTTTCATGGCTTCGTCGACATCAAAATACCCCGCATCGACAAATTTGTCTTGTTCCTTGATTTTATATTGAAGATTTTCAGATCTCATAATGTACCATATGATTTTATTACAGACCGGTTTTTGACGTGTTACGGAAAAGAACTCATAATTGGTGTGACCTGCTGTTGAAATTATTTCCGCCTCAATACTGCCTTCATCTTTCACCCTGGCGAGAGCGACTTCGTTGGGAAGCTCACCTCTCCTGACAATGCCCTTCGGGAACACCCATTCTCCCTTTTCATTCTTGAGGAGAAATACCTTGTTGCCGCAGAAGACCACGCCCCCTGCGCAGTTTCTCACTAACATATAAAGGTCCCTTCCTTTCCCCGGCTGATTTTGGAATAATCAAAGATTCTGCCGTTACTCTATTATTATGATACCCCAAATGCAAATTTTAATCAACTTACTAGAATGTTCAAGGTATATTTTTATCCTGCTTATCCATGCAAAATTTCACTGTTTTTTATTTTATCCACATCTTTGCCGTCAAGTCCGAATATTATGTATACCAGCTCATCTATTTCGCCCAGCAGCCTTTTTGCAACGGTTCCCCTGCATGATAACCGCTGGATCCTCTCCGCTCGCCGTGCGATCTCCTGCTCGGTTTTTTTATCGGCCCGGACCAGCGGCAACTGCTCCAGTATGAATTTGTTGACGGCAAGGTAGCCTCCCGCAAGATGCCTTTCGTAAAACTTCTCTCTCAGGTACCATGACATGAATTTGCTGTTCAGCAGTCCAAGCAGATAAAACGGGTCCATTCCACCGAAATCGTAAACCGCATACGTGCCGACCCCAAGCGCCAGAGGTTCCATGCTGAAGTATGCTTCCAGCTCTTTTGTCATTCCCGCGATGCATATTTTTTCGCTGCACCACAAATCCCACTTGCGGCCGGAAATTTTTTCGCCTCTGCAGATGAACGGGTTTTTGTATGCCGTACCCATAAACCTGACATTGCTGCGGTCCAGGCGATACCTGTCTATTGAGCCGCTGACCGCAAACGGGATAAAACCGCAGCGGTCCATACCTGCAGGGCATCCCGCCGGTTCAGCGGTATCTGGCGCATCCGGCACCTGGATTATGGTATCCTCCATATCTGATATTTCCTTTATATATTGCTTCAGTGTTGCAGCCTGGAATCCTGCCGCTCCCGAGGCGATTTTGATATCGTGGTCCGCAAATGTTTTATACTGCTTGATTTCAGGTCTGACGACAAAACAGCGGGCCTCCAGTTGTTGCAAACTGCCTGCAGCATACTCGCGGAAACCGCTGGTGGTATGCTCACGGAAACCATCAGCAGTATTCATGCCGGAACCGTCCGCATCTCTTTTGTTTCCTGTCACTATCACAGGGTAGACGCCGACTCCGGAAAATACCTTTATGTCAGAGACACTTATGGCATATCTCAGTCCGTTTTCCTTCAGATGCTGCAGCACCGGGGCGGCATACTGCGACACAAGCAGCTTGTTGGGAACGATCCAGCAGTATATTCCTTTATCGTTCAACCTGTGGATCCCATCCAGCAGAAATGCAGTATATATGTCAAATGCACCTTTCAACTGCGGATATTTTTTCCTTACAGCCTGCCTTATCCGGCGGTCCTTTCTCGACCCTTCCACAGCCGAAATATAAGGCGGATTGCCTATTACCACATCAAAATCCTGGGCATCGAACTCAAAAAGACTGTCGGCGCATGCGATATTGCATCTGAAGGCTCCGGGATCCGGATCAGCTGTGCCGCCTGCTTTTTCAGCATCTTTCCTGTACCTCTCAAATTCAGTGATGAGTTCGTACCAGAGCCGAAGCTTTGTTATTTCCGCTGCTGCCGCATCGATGTCAGTGCCATGGATGCTGTTTGTCACAGCGTTATATTTCAGGATGAACGGGTGCCTGCCAGGTGCGGTCCTGGGACTGTCCGCGTTTTGCGCAGGATCGTTTCTCATATATCGGGGATCGTTCACGCCTTTTGCAGAACTGTCCCCTAAATACTTGGTAATACCGGACCGAAGCCTGACTATTTCATCGAGCATACCACATATAAATGCACCGCAGCCTGCAGCCGGATCGAAAACCCTTATGGCTTCCAGCGCCCTGTCGGCTCTCAGCAGCATTCCGGCATCAATGTTCGTATCGTTCTGTCCGTCTGCCGTAATCCTATCCATGAATTCAAGGGTATGATCAAATGAAAGACCTGTCGAATTGGACAAATAATGTGCCAAACTGTCTCTGCACATGAATCTGACAACTTCAGGCGGTGTATAGAAAACACCGGAGCGTTTTTTATGGCTGGTCTGCAAGGTGCTGGTATAAAGCTTCACAAGGATATCCGGAGACGGGACATTGACCGGCGAAGCATCACAGAATGAAGCTATCCTGTCACATATATTGTCAAAGGCTTTCCTGTACTCGCTCTCCCAGCCAAAACCCATACTGTCATTCCCCCGGCATTATTTGCTGCCTGTATGGCCGAAACCCCCACCTCTGTCCTCTCCAATACTCCTCGGGTCAGGATGCGGTATGAAATCGGCACGCTTATATTCGCTGAATACCATCTGTGCGATCCTCTCGCCTTTTTTTATATATATGGTCCCATACGGGTTGCCCTGCTTGTCGATATATAGCTTCTGGCTCAGCACAGCCGGTGGCGCCGCATCCGTCAGCAGGGCTGGATTCGCTGGCACAGTTGTATCTGCTGCTGTTGCTGTATCTGTTGGTGCAGCCACATCCGCGGATACAGCTGAGCCTGCTAGTGCAGCAGTATCCGACGAAGCAGCCGTGTTCGACGTCGGGATCCCGCCACGTCGGGTCAGGTATGCGCTAAGTTCGACTTCCTCGTAATTTTTCTTCAGTTCCTCCAGCAGTTCCGGATTTGCTGCTATCTGGTAAGGCAGATTCGCGATGTTATATGTATTCTGAAGTATGATCCCGACAGTATCACGGTAATCGCTGTCGATAGTACCCGGACTGTTCGCCAACCTCAGTTCAGTCCTCAACGACAGGCCGCTTCTCGGCCTTACCTGGGCCTCCAGATCAGTGTCGATCGCCATAGAAAAATCCAGCGGCATTATCTTCGTTTCACCCGGCCGGATCGCCATATCCGTTGTCGCATACAGATCGCAGCCCGCGGCATGGCTTGAGGCATACTGCGGGATCCTGCCCACTCCCCATACTTTGATGTATACTTTAACCCTGTTTCCCATACATTTCTCCTCCTTCCGGCACATTCACATGCTTTCCGGCACGTTTGCGTCTCCGGCACATTTATGTACTCTCCGGTATTTTTGCGTCTTTTCACGCATTACGTCTTCACTACTCACAGCCTGGCGCTCTACACGCCCCTGTAATAGTGGCCTTTTGTAAAGCCTGCAGCTT
>JAAZKL010000230.1 GCA_012799845.1 Clostridiaceae bacterium | reverse complement strand
TCATCCTGTTCGATGATCCGGTGTATGTGCTGGCAAGCGAGGCGTCAAACGGCATCGAGGCTCTTGAACTATGCCGGCAGCATAAACCCGACATACTCATCACGGACATAATGATGCCAGGGCTGAACGGCCTCGAGCTGATCAGCGAACTTACCCGCACACTGCCGGATATAAGGATAGTCGTCATAAGCGGCTACAACGATTTTGATTACGCAAGGACGGCCATGAGATACGGGGTAAGGGATTACCTGCTGAAGCCCGTGGACGAGAACGAACTGCACCAGGTGCTCGACAGGATAAAAAACGAGATCGCTGAAACCGAAAAGCAGAAGCATGAAAGAGAATCGAGGCAGAAGCAGTATGAAAGAGCCCTGCCGGTCATATCCGAAGCCTTCCTGAACAAACTGATATCCCAGAACGCTTTGACTTCCGAAAATATCAGGAACGAAGCGCAGAAATACGGCATGGACCTTTCGGGCGACGCCTTCACGGTCTGCGCAGTCTCACCGGACATAAGCCTGCAGAATGGCGAAGAACCGGAAGCATATGAATACTGCAGGACCATAGTGAAGCGGGCGATGAGGAAATTCGCCGGCGCCGTGACATTCTCCCCTGAAAATGACAAATCCCTGCTCATATCGATCGTCAGGGGAAAAAAGGCGAGAGAGAAGATAAGCAGGGCATTCGGCATCTGCAGCAGGATACTGCGGAAAAAGCGCGGCATAAGCATCTCATGCGGCGTCAGCAATGAGTCCCATTCGCCATGCATGCTGCAGAACTTGTTCCCCGACGCTGTTGAGGCTCTTGAGGCAAGGTTCTGGAATGGTCCGGGCACCATGTCGTTCCATGCCCCGGGCTGCCTGTCTGAGGATCCCGGACTTTCCCTGGAGGAGGAAACGCTGAATAAAATCATCCTCAACATCAAACTGTCGAATCTCCAGACCGCGCTTTCATTCATCGAAAACATGTCTGCTTCGCTGAAAGTTTCACCTGCCCCAAACTTCCGGCCAGGGCTTGTCAGGGAATTTTACTGGCAGTTCATACAGTCCGTCATCATAATGCTGAACATACAACTGCCCTTCATACACCAGGAAACTGTAGTTTCAGGCCGGCATCCGCATGACAGGATCAGGGAGATACGCTTCTTCACTGAACTTGAGGACTACGTAAAGGAACTGCTCCGGCGCATCTACGACTTTTATCATGACCGGAACCCTGTCGATAACGGCAACCTGATAGAGAACGCAAAAAAGGTGATCGAAAGCAACTATGCAGGCGACATCAGCCTTGAACAGGTAGCGCGGCATGTGCACCTCAGCCCTGCATATCTGAGCGAACTGTTCAAGAAACAGACAGGAATGAGCTTTATCGATTACAAGACCATCGTGAGGATCGAGAACGCTAAAAAGCTGCTCTCAGACCCTTCCGCCACCATCAGCGAAGTAAGCGCAAAGGTCGGCTACTCTGACCCCAAGTACTTCAGCAAGCTGTTCAAGAAAATCACCGGCAAAACCGTCTACGAATTCAAGAAGGGACACTCCTGAGAAATACTGCGAAGTTGCACCCCATAATTAAGGGGACATTCCTCTGTTATAAAGGAATACCTCAAACAGAGGTGTGTCCCCTTTCCTTTATACATTTTCCAGCAACCACTGCTCCACAATGCCAGACTCACTGGGATCCATAAATGAATGCCCGCTCCGTTCAGATACGGTCAGTCTGCAATGGAATTTATCCGCAAATGATTGCAGGCTCTCAAGCGGCTGCAGATCGTCCCTGCCTCCATAAAGGATCGATGTAGCAATCGGCCATTTGGTGATCGGATGTGTTTGGATATATTGATAATAATCCCATCGAAGCGTATCGATATTCGTTTCAATTTCCCTCTTTTCTTCAAGTTGCTTTTCTGTCACACCAGACCATGTCATCATATGTTCCACGAGCCATTTCATATCTACGATCGGTGACTTAAACAGGCATTTGGCAAAAGGTCTGTCAGCGTATGCATTCAATGCAAAATAGGCACCTAAACTGTTGGCAAAAAGAGATACCTGGTTCCATCTGCCGAATACATGATCTGCTATCGCATTCAAATCGCGCATACCATTCCACACATCGCATCGATATGCTTTACCGGTTCTTTCTCCATGCTCAGGAAGGTCAAAGCTGAGCGTTTGATAGCCTTTACTCTCTGCGATTTTTGCAAATTGTTCCGCACTTTCTTTTCTGCCCATTTTCCCATGAACATAGATATATACTTTTTCTGATGCTTTTCCCCACAGGATTGCAGGAATATAACCGATCAAAAGTATTTCTTTCTTCATTTTCGATTTCGGAACTGTCTTTGGCTTCATTGATAGGTATAGCATATATAAGAATATTTTTATTTGGTATCATACGCGCTAAACCCTTGAGTTCTGCCAGAGCTCTATGGGATCTCACAAGATGCTTCAATACTCTTTTGGTCTCCAGTTCTGCCTCCGGCGGTAAAAGCTTTACATCAGCCATTAGAATCACACATTACATTAACATTATATAGGCAGTTATTCCCAATATCAATAAGCATATGGGTAAAAATCAAAAAAATTACCCACGTTTTTATAACGTGAGTAATTTTTACGCATACAAGGCAGTATATTGATATATTCGTCTGCTTCAATGGCTTATTCGTTATCAGCGAGCTTACCGGGCAAAGGGATATTCCCCAGCGAAACCAGGGGTATCCTCCTGTAATGGGTGCGCTCCTCCCCTTCCGTCAACACACAGGCGATCACGGAGATCTCAAACCCGATCTCCTTCGCCATAGTCATGGCTGCATCCACCGTACCGCCGGTCGATACCACATCGTCGACGAAGCAAAGCTTTTTGCCCTGGAACCGTTCGTATTTTTCCCTGCCGATCCACAGTTCCTGCTTGCCCTGGGTCGTGATAGATTCGACCAGCACATGCTTCGGGTCCTTCATAAAGGACTTATGGGATTTACGCAGTTCAAGATAGCAATCCATATCCCTGGCCATCTCCTGGCAGAGGCCCGAGGATTTGGTCTGCACCGTGACAAATCCATCATAATCGTAACCCGTCAGCTTTTTGGCCAGAGCTTTTGCCGCATGCCTGTTCCACCTGGATTCACCGGTCATATCAAAGGATTATTGAATGATGAAAAATCATCATTAATTATAACTTAAAACAGGATGTTTTCCCTGTTTATTATCTCTGAACCATCTCCCTGACAATCCCCATGTAATTTTTCAATATTTCCCATATTATGACTGCGTTGAAGAGACAGCAAAATTGTTGTACAATCAACCCATAAAGTACTGTTTTATGAGATATACTTAACGCCCGCTTACGGCGCCGCCGTATCCTTCAGGCGGATCGAAGCCGCAGGCAGGCTCCGGACCACCCGATCCGGTGGAATGTTCCGGAGACTGACTACTTTATGTTTTATACCTTCCAGGTAGTATGACCTGAATTTCAAAGGAGAAATCAAGGTCTTTCTGAAATTTGCCTTACTGAATCTTTCCCGCAAAGGGGGTATTTACAAATGATCGCTGTTGTTGACTATGGTGTCGGCAACCTGTTTTCTCTGACATCGAGTCTCCGCTTTATAGGGCTCGACTGCATGGTGACATGCAATAAGAAAGAACTGTTGAATGCCGAAAGAATAATCCTTCCCGGTGTCGGCGCTTTCGGCGACGCAATGGCAAAGCTCAGGGAATCGGGCCTTGAAGACACAGTAAAAGAGTTGGCCGAAGTAAAGCCGCTTCTTGGCATATGCCTTGGGATGCAGCTTTTGTTTGACAAAAGCTGCGAACACGGCGAGCACAAAGGCCTTGGACTGATTCCCGGCGAGGTCTCTCCGCTTGCGGCTGATATCGATCTGTCCCTGAAGGTCCCTCACATGGGTTGGAACAAGCTGGAGATCGTCAGGAACGATCCGATTTTCAAATACTCCGATAACGGCGAATGGGTCTACTATGTTCACAGCTACTACGCTAAAAAATGCTCCGACTATATTCTTGGCGTTTCGGAATACGGCGTAACGGTTACCGGGCTTGTACGCTCCGACTCCGGCATGATCTATGGCATGCAGTTCCATCCGGAAAAAAGCGGCGAAGCGGGACTGCGTCTGCTGAAAGCTTTTTCTGAAATATAGCGAATATATCGGATAGTTGGGATATAGCTAATATTCGGGGGTATAGCAGATAATCGGGATATAGCAGATATAGCGGATAATCGGGATATAACAGATAACCGGAAATATTGCGGATAGTTGGAAGTATCGCGAATAATTCGAGAGTTTGGAGGCAATTCAATGATCAGCAAAAGAATAATACCATGTCTTGATGTAATGAACGGAAGAGTCGTCAAAGGTGTAAACTTCAAAGAAATCAAGGATATGGCCGACCCGGTGGAAATGGCACGCTGGTATAGCGAGGCAGGCGCGGACGAACTTGTGTTTTACGATATAACAGCAAGTTACGAGGGCAGGAAGCTCTTCACTGATGTTCTGCGTGCAGTTGCTTCACAGATCTTCATCCCTCTTACCGTCGGAGGGGGGATAAACTCGCTGGACGATTTCGACACAGTGTTGAAATCCGGCGCTGACAAGGTAAGCATCAACAGCGGTGCGATAAAGGATCCTTCGTTGATCAGCGCTGCGGCAAAGCGTTACGGCAGCCAATGCGTCGTGCTGAGCATGGATGTTAAGCGCGTAGGCGGGAAATTCCGCGTCTTTGCCAACGGCGGCAGGATCGGTACGGGTATCGATGCCCTCGAGTGGGCGAAAAGAGGAGAATATCTTGGGGCGGGAGAAATCGTGCTCAACTCAATAGACACCGACGGCGTACGCGGAGGCTTTGACATTCCGATGCTCCGCGCGATCGGTGAAACAGTATCGATACCGCTGATCGCCAGCGGGGGCGCAGGCAAAAAGGAGGACTTCCTCGAACTGTTCAGGTATGACAGGATCGATGCAGGCCTTGCGGCAGGCATATTCCATACGAAAAAGGTAGATATCCGTGACCTCAAGGATTATCTAAGGGGCTGCGGCGTTAACGTCCGCCTGTAATGGTATTTTACCTTACCTTTATTGATAATAATCCCTGATGAATGCTGCCCATTCTTCATATATTTCTTCCTGTGATTTCCCGAAACACTCCTGGTAATCTTCCGTTTTCAGGAATAGTTTTGATTATAGTTCTGGTTCATTGCATCACCTCTCTGTGATACAATGATACAATATT